>CAYJMX010000121.1:0-4953 GCA_964371485.1 uncultured Gammaproteobacteria bacterium
ATTGTCCATTCTGGATTCTCAAGCGAGTAATAAGCGCTTGGCCTATTTTTTAACTTATTGAAAAGCTTTGGAGCTTTTAAACTTTTTTTATCTGGAACGCTTGATACGATTTGTTCATACTGAGTGGAATCCGGCACATTTGTAGCAATAACGTTATGACTCTTATCTAATATAAAAATTTGTCTGTCTTCTTTTTCATACCTTGAAGAAAAAGAGCTTTTTAGCGCATCAACATTTATCTTTACTACAAGCGAACTTTTCTTATCAATCTTGTCGCTATAAGTTATGGTTCTTCTATTCTCATCATATTCTAGTGCCAAATCTTTTGAATTTCTAATCTCAACAATTTTATATTCATTAATTTTATCGCTATCGGCAAGATCTCTTAGGTATAGATTTCTATCAAAATCAAAAGGCATATAAGAAAGCGCATTAGCTACTTGAGATGATTTTTGCTCAGAATAATATAAAAATGATTCAACGGTTTCACCTATGGTTTTTGCCATTTCAAGTGCTGAAAAATTAAGCTCGCGCCTAACAGAGTGCTGAGAAACGTTTGAAATAATAAGCCCGATTATTATTGTGGGTATTAAAACCGCAACAAGAAGGACTATTATTATTTGTTGAACAATTTTGAGCCTTTGTAATTGCAACTAATTTTCCTCACTAAAACCAAAAGGAGTTAATTTGTATCCAATATTTATAACAGTGTGCAAATACTTTGGCGCCCTTGTGTCAGATTCTATTTTTTGTCTTAATGAACCTACGTGCACCCTCACCATTCTGACATCCTCATCAGAATCATATCCCCACACTTCATCAAGTAAAGTGGCAAGAGTAACGGGGTTATTGGCGTGCTGCATTAAGCAATAAAGTATTTCAAATTCTGTTGGAGTGAGTTTTGTTTTTTTGTCCTTAATTAACACCTCAAGAGAATCCGCCAGAATTTCAATATCGCCAACTCTTAAAACTTCTTTTGAATTTGGTTCAACGCTGGCGCTCTCACTTCGTCTTAAAAGCGCACGAATGTGCAACAACACCTCTTGTATATCAAAAGGTTTCACAAGATAATCATCTGCTCCACAGTTAAATCCATCGGTCTTATCTTCTATTGAACCTTTAGCAGTTAGCATAAGTATTGGAACACTAGGTTTTATTTGTCTGATATTTTTACAGACGTCATACCCATTCATTTTTGGCATCATGACATCAAGCAAAATAAGGTCATAATTATTATCAAGAGCCTTTTTTAGGCCGATTTCACCGTCTTCGGCGACATCCACAAGATATCCACTTTGAGCTATATCATATGATAACAAATCCCTTATTTGCTCATCATCATCTACAATTAAAAGTCTTTTATTCGTTTTAAACATTGCTTAGTTTTTATCAAACGTTTGCTTAATACCATCAACAGAACTTAAAATTCCCGTTGCTTCATAAGGCATATAAACAACTTTGTTATCCTTTCCAGAAGTCATTTGTTTTAGTGTTTCAATATATTTCATAGCGATAAGATATTTATCAGGCTGACCGCTATCTTTTAGGGCATCAATTACGTTTCTAATAGCTTCAGCTTCACCTTGTGCTTCTTTGATTCTAGCTTGAGCATTACCTTCTGCTACCAAAATCGCAGCTTGTTTTTCACCCTCTGCTCTTTGAATCTTACTTTCTCTAATACCTTCGGCTTCAAGGATTGCTGCACGCTTATCTCTGTCTGCTTTCATTTGTTTGTCCATGGCACTTTGAATATCAGCAGGCGTTACGATGTCTTGCAGTTCAACACGATTGACCTTAACACCCCATTTATTACTTGCTTCATCAAGGATTGTCTTTAATTTAACGTTTATCGTATCACGGGATGTGAATGTTGTTTGAAGATCCATTTCACCAATTACGTTTCTCAATGTTGTTTGAGTTAATTTTTCAATAGCTTCTGGCAGATTTTCAATTTCATACACTGCACTTTCAGGGTTCATAATTTGGAAATAAATAAGAGTATTAATTGAAATTTGAACGTTATCTTTTGTGATTACATTCTGCTTTGGAAAATCATAAACAGTTTCTCTTAAATCAATTCTTTCTGTTAGGTTATAGATACTAAAAGTTTGCCCCATCTGAGTAGTTACATTTCTTTTAATATGTACTCCTCTTGGCACATCAACAAATGGAATTATGAACTGCAAACCAGGCTCCAATTTTCTATGAAATTTACCAAGTCTTTCAATAATCATTACTTGCGCTTGATTGACAATTTTAAAACCATTTAGCGCAACCATAACTATTAGCGCTACAAAAATTAATACCAATATTGTTCCCATTATTTTACTCCTTATTTAATTTTTCTACATACATAATAATACTCTCGTTTTTAACAATTACAACTTGCTCGCCAGCTTTAATCTCTTCATTATTGAGCGATTTTGCTTGCCAAGTTTCACCGTAAATTTTAATTTCACCTGTCGTATTGTGAGCGATATCTTGAGTTACAAGAGCCTCATTGTTAATATATTTAGCATCCACTCCAGTTTTTGGCGAATTTTCTTCTCTTTTTTTGATAAACGGACGAAGTGCAAAATACACAAATGCCGAAAATAAAGCAAATGTTAAAGCCTGTGGCCAATACGCCTCAGGAAACTTAAATGCCACAACAGCGGCAAATAGAGCGCCACCAGCTAGTGGCAAAAAGAACATTGTAGGTGTTGTTATTTCAATAATTAAAAATATAAAACCAACCAATGCCCAAATCTTGAAAATATCCATAATATAGACTCCTCCTATCTCTTAAGTCTATATTTTTTTTCAAGATATGTCAATAATATAAACATTAAAAAAGGTCCTATTTCTAGGACCAATTTTAAATATTTTGAAAAGATTATCTTTTTGAGAATTGGAATCTTTTTCTTGCTTTTTTACGACCGTATTTTTTACGTTCTTTAACTCTAGCATCACGTGTTAATAAACCTTCTTGCTTTAATACCGGTTTATTTTCAATGTTGATCTCAAGTAATGCTCTTGAAATAGCGTGTTTAATAGCGTCAGCTTGAGAGCAAACACCGCCACCTACAGCTTTAACTCTAACATCAAATTTCTCTTGATTGTCAGTTAAAACAAGTGGTCTGTAGATAGCCATCTCTAATGATGGACGGTTTCCAAGATATCCTTTTAAAGTTTTTCCGTTAATAAAAACTCTGCCTTTTCCTGGTACAACTTTAGCAACTGCTATAGCGCACTTTCTTCTGCCTGTTCTTACTACTTCATTTTTATTAGAATCAGCCATTATTTGCCTCCTTTGATTTCATAAACTTCAGGTTTTTGAGCTGCATGTGGGTGGTTAGCATCTACATAAACCTTTAATTTTGTAAATTGTTCTGCACCAAGCGTGTTGTGAGGCAACATGCCTTTTACTGCTTTTTCAATTGGCACTCTAGCATCTTTTTCCATTTGTGCTTTAAAAGAAGTTTCTTTTAATCCACCAGGGAAGCCTGAGTGTGAACGGTATAGTTTATCTGTTTCTTTTTTGCCGCTCACTTGAACTTTTGAAGCATTGATAACGATAACAAAATCACCAGTATCAACATTTGGAGTGTATTGAGGTTTGTGTTTGCCACGTAGTATATTTGCAGCTTCCACTGCTAGACGACCAAGAGTTTTACCCTCAGCATCAATGATATACCATTTTCTTTCTACTTCAAGCGGCTTTGCGCTAAATGTTTTCATTTATTTGCCTTTCTTATTTATTTTCTTTATATAATTATCGAAATTATCGTATCCAACATATTGTAAACTCAAGCCCTCGGCTGGAGCTGTTGGACCAGCTTGCTTTCTATCTTTTGATTTTAAAATCTTGGATATTGCTGCTGGCTTTAGGTTGTCTTTTTCAATCATCAATAATGTTCCAACAATTGTTCTGACCATATTGTATAAAAATCTATTTCCTACAATATCTATCATTATGTATTTTTTATCTTCACTTCGTGTAACGGACGCGTGATAGATTTTACACACAATAGCTGGGTTATCAGATTGTGACTTAAATGCACTAAAATCGTGTTCGCCAACCAATTTTTGAACTGCTTTATTCATATTTTTCTCATCAAGTGGAGTTTTAATATAAGTAGTTACAATATCAAAGGGTGATTTAATTACATCGTTTCTAATTAAATACCTATAGTGGCGATATGTAGCAGATTTTTGAGCGTGAAAAGAGCTATCAACTTTTTCCATATCAAAAACCCTAATATCATCAGGCAAGATTCCATTTAGTGAATGCAAGAACTTATCTTTTTCAAGTTCATCCTCACAATCAAAATGAAGTGTTTGATACTTAGCAGAAACTATAGCATCAGTTCTTCCTGAAAATATTGTGTTAATTTTAGATTTTATCAATGTGCAGAGCGCTTTTTCGATTTCGCCTTGGATGGTTGCGCCATGTTGTTGTTTTTGCGATCCGCAAAAGTTGTACCCAAGGTAGCATAAATACAAGAGATATCTGTTCATTATACCAATTGAATTAACGCCATATCAGCAGCATCACCACGACGAGGTGTACATTTTAGAATTCTTGTATATCCGCCGTTTCTTGTTGCATATTTTTTACCAATAACAGAGAAAAGTTGTCTTAAAACTGTTTGGTGTGGTAACTTTTGACCTTCAACTTGCGCTTCAAAAAGCTCGCCAGTTTCTAGGTTCATATATTTTGATGTTTCTCTATCAAAGATGTATTTAGCAGCTTGACGACGAGAAGCAAGATCACCTTTTTTAGCAAATGTGATTACATGCTCAGCGTATGGTCTTAACGCTTTTGCTTTTGATAGTGTTGTTTTTATTTCACCGTGAACGAACAACTCAGTAGCCAAAGAGCGCAATAATGCTTTTCTTTGATCAGCTGGTTTTGATAAACGATGTCTTTTACACTGATGTCTCATTTTTATTTCCTTTTATATTATATTA
>CAYJMX010000122.1:0-4953 GCA_964371485.1 uncultured Gammaproteobacteria bacterium
TTTTAATAAACCTTTTGTACATTTACCGTTTGACTTTAAACAAACAGCGCTATCATGGTTTCCAAATGTATTTAAATATGGATATTTTAAATCAGCAACAATGGCAAAAAAGTCATCATAGTTTTTTTGAGTTGGCGTATCAACCATATCACCTGTGAAGATAACAAAATCTAAGGGCTTAATTGAATTAACTTCTTTTATCGCATCAATCAATAAATCTTTTGAAGAATTAAGTACTTTATGTGCTCTGTCTTGTCTTTCAGAAATGTGGGTGTCACTAAATTGGATGAAATTTAGCGTCATATTTTTTAGCGAAAAAGCATAGGTAGAAACAGCACTTAATAGTATAACCGCTGTTAATAATAGAAATTTCTTGAAATTAAATCTTAGGTTCAACTTATACCAACTTTTCTAGCTTTTCAATTAATTGAGCATTCTTATTAGCAAACTCATTTCCACGAGCTTTAATAGCATAGACAAGCGCCAGTGGAAGATTTAGCGCATCTTCACTTTCTAATTTTTGAGTGTATAAATTTTCAAAATCATTGTTTAATCTTAAAGACCAGTTGGCATCCCCACCTGTCCCTGGGCGATTATAAACATCATTTATACCAAAGAAGTCAGTAAAGAAGATTTGAACATTTTGAGCTTTACAAGCAAAAATTTCAACAAGTTTTGCAAAAGCTAAAAACTTTTCATCTGTGTATAATCTATGTCTTATTTCATCTTGATTATCAAAATCATAGAATAAATCTTCCATTAAGTTTTGAATAAATGCGTGCGCTTTATCATTACCCATCATTGAATGTGCCCACATTCTAATAGGTTCATTGTCATGTGTTCCAACCATAGCCCAAGAATTTGGAGTTATGTTTTTACAACGATATGGATGATCAGCCTCTTCAGGAACAACAAACTGCACAAGCTTCATCCCTTGAAGAGCATACTTTTCCATAACTTGAACAACAGGATAAGTAAGCGTGCCAAGGTCCTCTGCTACAATAGCATCTTTATTAAGACCAACTTTTTTAGCTGCCTTAATAACAATCTTTTCTAGCATCGCGCCATATTGCTTAATTTGTTCATCGCTTAGTTTTACAATCCATTTTTCTTCATCAAGTCTGCGCTCAGTGTCAACATCGCAATCACAGGCCACACAGAATTCCTTTAATTCATCGTGGAACACTGAAGAATATAATCTTCCAGCACCTTGATCAATTTTTGGCAATTTGCCTTTTTTATAAACCCAAGGGTCAATAAGTCCAACAGTATGATCTATTCTCACCCCACCAGGGTTTTCAGAGAACATTTTTAAATATAATTTATATAATAATTCACCCGCTGGGCCCAATGAACCATTTTTGTTGAATAATTTTTCTGGATCAACAACAGAGAACCCCCATGCTTGACCGTCTTTAGAGAAGTGATCAGGAGGACAACCAAGTGACCAGCCATCTTTAAATAAAGACTGATATGCCCAAGTATCTCTATCAGAGAAAGCTACTTGTCTATCTGCAATCATCTTAATGTTTTTTGATTTAGCATATTTTAAAGTTTCTCTACTTTGATAATCAACAATAAATTGCTCTAATTTATATTTTTCAATAACATCTTTGTGCTTTTTTTGTACTTCTTTAATTCTGGCTTTTGCCTCATTTTTATCAGCTGTATTTAAAAGATTTTTATCAAGCTTACTTTTCCAATTTGGCCAATAATCATTCTCATTTTCAATTATTAGCGCTTCATACAAAGCGTCGTTATCAAGCCAGAAAGAATTTTGTGCTTTAAAGTCAGCAAATTTAAATTTCATTTTAATTGAAGCACTTTTCTTAAAATTTTCATAAACTTCTTTTAAAGCATCCTCATATTTTTGATAAGCATAGCAATACGCCGCTTTATTTTGATTTTTATTTGGATTTTCTTCAACAATTTTATTGAACGTTTCTTCACTTAAAAGTTTTTCAAACTTAGGAGTAGTAAGCTCTTTTAAATCTATAAAAAGAGGGTTTTTTGAAAAAACTGTACCAGTGTATGGTGAAGAATCACAAGATTTTGTTTTACCAGCTGGCCCAAGTTGAAGAGCGTTAAACACGCCAGAAATATAATCATACAAGCTTTTAGCGGCATCAGAGTTATATGTCCCAAAACCAGTATCTTGAGAATGTATTGATGGGAAAGAAACCCCGTGTAATATAAGGGCTAAGTTCTTTTTATCCAATACCTTAAGCGCCTCACTGACAGTTTGTTTGTATTCCTGAGTTGCCATGTGATTTTGTTTGCATGTCATATTTTTTTGCCTTTCTTGATGTGGATTATGCTAATAGCTATTCATGCCGCGTTTTTGCAAATATTCTCGAACCGAATTGAGCGAACTTTGCACAATTCTTGTTATACGAGAACTTGAAAGCCCAACCTGTTGAGCGATTTGCTTAACTTGCATATTTCTATAAAATCTATATTCAACAATTGTTCTATCCTTTTGTGGTAGGGTCGCAATTGCTTCTCTAATTATTTTTCCAAGCTCAGTTATCTCTGCCTTCTCATCAGGAGTCGCAGAATTATCTTTAATAAAATCAAATGGTGAATCATTATCTGAAGATGCCGAAGCTATAGAATCGATTGATAAAATTGTTTCATAAATCGCCTCACGAACTTTTGTTGGTGAAACATCAAGGCTTGAACCATCCGCCTTAGAATCACCCTCTTCAACTTCCTCTTCTTTTTTATGTTTAAGAGTGTACCATTTATATCTGTTTCTTAATTCGTTTCTTATTGCCCAACGAACAGCGGTTGCGATATAAGAGCTATTGTATCTTGCAATTTGCTCATCAGTTTTATTTTTAATTAAAGCCTGAATAGCAATTATGCCAATAGACACGAGTTCTTCGCAATCCACCATATGAGATGGAATTCTTCTGTATTCAACTCGCGCTACTTTTTGTATTATTTCTATATAATCGTTTAATTTTGATTGCAATGTTATCGCCATTTTTAAATTAACTACAACTTACTTAGTAAATTCTACTATTATTTAAGGATAATTGCAAACACTACCAGCCATTTGTAGGACAAAAAAATAATACTCTTTTAATTGTCTACTTTTTTCATGTTGTAAACAAAAATTAGAATCTCGGCAATCGCCTTATATAAATCAGGTGGAATTTCTCTATCGACATCTACAAACCTATATATAGCACGAGCAACAGGGGGATTTTCGATAATCGGAATTCCGTGCTGTTTTGCAATTTCTCTTATTTTTTTTGCAAACAACTCAGTACCCTTGGCTAAAACTCTTGGAGATTGCATCGTTTCTTGATCATATTTTATTCCAACAGAAATATGTGTTGGATTTGTAACAATAAAATCGCACTCTGGAACAGCATCCATCATTTTCTTTTGCAAAAGTTGAGCACGTCGTTGACGAAGGGCAGCTTTTACATGTGGATCACCTTCAGTGTTTTTATACTCGTCTTTCACCTCTTTAAAAGACATTTTCTGATCCTGCATAAACTTCCACTTTGTAACGCCATAATCAGCAGCAGATATTATCAAAAAGGCGACAGTTGCCTTAAATACGAAATCTATAACAAGCTTACCAAATTGAATCAAAACCGCAAACTGATTATCAATAGCAGCAAGCATTAAAATGTCTTGGAAGTGATCCATATAAACCATATAACCAACAAGACCAAGTATCACAACTTTTAAAATATTTTTAAACAATTCAAAAAGAGTCTTTGGACTGAAAAGGTTTTTAAAATATTTTGTAGGGTTTAATTTATCCATCTTTGGCATTAAAGGTGCTGTAGTGAACAATGGCCCCACTTGAATTAAATCGCCCGCTATTCCCATAAAAAAGGCAACAAGTAAAATTGGCCCAATAATTAAAGCCGTAGGGACAACGGTGATAAAAATTAAATATCCATAACCAATATTATCTAAGTGTGCAGTTGGAATTTGCTCATATAAAAGGGTGAATAAGCCAGAAATTTGCGACCAAATAAAAGGCGCAAGGGCAATTATGACAACGAACATAACAATCAAGCCAAGAGCTGTTGAAAAATCTTTTGATTTTACAACACTGCCTTCTTTTCTAGCCTTCTGCAATTTTTGTTGCGAGGCTTCAAACTGCTTATCTTCATCAGCCATTTATTTAAACTCTTAACTTATATAATTATTTATAATAATTTTTTAGTATTTTACAAGTGAATCAATTTTCACATCTGTTGGTAATTTTTCTCTGCCGTTTAAATCTTCTAGTTCAATTAAAAAAGAAATACCAGCAATTTTAGCCTTTGTATCTTTAACCAGTTCAACAGCAGCAGCAGCTGTGCCACCAGTAGCTAGCAGGTCATCTACTATTAACACTCTATCAGATTCTTTTAGGGCATCTTTGTGAATTTCAAGTGAATCTTCGCCGTATTCTAAAGAATAGCTTCTTGAAATAACTTCACCAGGTAATTTATTTGGCTTTCTAATAGGAATAAAGCCACAGCCTAATTTATATGCTATTGGCATGCCAAAAATAAAACCACGAGACTCTAGACCAATAACATAGTCTATTTTCTCATCTTTATACTCATCTGCCATTAAATCCACAATTTTTTTCATGATAACTGGATCTTTAATAGCGGTTGTGATATCTCTAAACATAATTCCATCTTTTGGGAAATTTGGAATGTTTCTTATAGCTTTTTTAATGTCTTCCATATTAAATTCCTTAAACTCAACTTTTCTATTTTATCAAAAACAAATTTATAGTAAAATAATTTTATGAATGAAGAAATAGTTGAGAAAATTAAACAAAATATATCAACCCTGACGCCAAAGATAGCAAGCGCCAAGAGGTGTCTTTGACCTTGATAGTGTAAAAAATAAATTATCTGAAATTGATGAAAAACTGTCACAACAAGACATTTGGGACAATCAAGAACTAGCATCGGGCCTTTTAAA
>CAYJMX010000123.1:0-3518 GCA_964371485.1 uncultured Gammaproteobacteria bacterium
AAGACATAGCGTGCCTATTAGGGGAACATATGGTTGAAACAGAACTTCTTTTGGCTTCAATTGCTCAAGATTATGAAGTTAAAAACACTGGTGAAGCCTTAAACAGCTTGAAAAACAAAGAGCAAAAAGGAAACAACTAGTGTTTATTGATATTGATTGCATTCAACTAAAAAAATATAATCAAAACGCCTATGGTGACTACTTTGTATCAAAAAGGGATTCTAAAACAGGCAGGCTTATAGCAGTGCTCTCTGATGGACTAGGAAGTGGCGTAAAGGCAAGCATACTTGCACGAATGACATCTACAATGCTTTTAAGATTTATTGAAGCACAATCAGATATTGAAAAATCTTGCGAAATAATCTTAAACTCGCTCCCTGTTTGTCAGGTAAGGAAAATAAGCTATTCAACCTTTTCAGCACTTGACTGTAACAACGAAGGTGTGGCGACAATTGTTGAAGAAGGAAACCCAAAATTTGTATGGATAAGGGATAATAAGGTTATAGAGCCAGAATTTGAAACGATTTCATCTAAAACTTTTGCAAACAGAAAAATGCATATTTATAAAATTAAACTACAAGAAAATGACCGTTTAATTTTCTGTTCTGATGGCGTGACCCAATCTGCTCTTGGCTCTGAGCGATTTAAACTGGGTTTTAGAAGAGAAGGTTTAATTAATGCGGCAGTTAATCTATTAAAGAAAAATCCAACCATATCAAGCAGAGAGCTTTCAAAATATGTAGTTGATTACGCTAAAAACATTGAAGTTGATAGAAAGCCAAAGGATGATATTTCTTGTGCTAGTGTGTATTGTAGAGAACCAAGAACATCTTTGGTGTTTACTGGCCCACCTTATAACGCACAAAAAGATAATTATTATGCTAAAATATTTAAAGACTTTGAAGGCAAAAAAGCAATCGCGGGTGGCACAACTGCCAATTTAATCTCAAGAGAATTAAATATTGCCGTAAATAGCAAGGTGAGTCTAGATGGCGCAGGGTTGCCAAATATATCCTTTATGGATGGAGTAGATTTAGTTACAGAAGGAATTTTAACACTTACAAGAACATTAGAATACCTAGAGGCAGAGAACATGCCTGAAAATGATGACGCTGCTCAAAAGCTTGTAAAATTTTTCTTAGATTCAGACTGCATAAACTTTATGGTGGGTGCAAAATTAAATCAGGCACACTATGACCCTAGTTTGCCAGTAGAAATAGAAATCAGAAAAAATGTCATAAAAAAAATAGCAAATGTGCTTGAAAATAAATTTGTAAAAAAAGTAATAATACAGTATATGTGAGGTAAATATGGAAAAAATCAAAGTAGAAGTATGCTTGGGGACAACGTGTTTTGTAATGGGGTCTGCTCAATTACAAGAATTATCAGAAATAATCCCTAATAAATATGGTGATAAAGTTGAAGTAACAAGCAACCCTTGCCTTGGACAATGTTCAATAAATTGGGAATACACAAAAGCGCCATATGCCAAAGTTCAAGATAAAATCATTCCTGAAGCTACAATTGAAAAAATTCTAGAAGAAATAGAAGGGCTAATCTCTAATGAGCAGTAACAGCAGTGCAGATCACTTAAAAAAAGAAATTTTAATAAGACTTGTTGAAGCTTTTGATTCAGAAGACTTTGTGCAAAATGCAAGACTAATACCTTATGATATGCGCCCTAAAGGCACAGAGGTTGACTTTAGATGTTGCATACACAAAGAAAGGGCCATTATTAAAGATAGAATTATTGCAAATCTAGGTTTTGCAATCGAAGAAGATGACGATGGAAGAACGCCATTATCTTCATATGCTCAAAAATCTTTAGATAGAAAAGAGATTGAGAAAAAACCTCTTACTGTACTTGATGCCGCATGCAAGGGCTGTGTACCCACTCGCATATACATTACAGAACTTTGCCAAGGCTGTATCGCAAGACGTTGTCAAAATACTTGTAAATTTGACGCTATTCAAATTATAGATGGGCGTGCTGTGATTGATAAAGACAAATGCAAAAACTGCAAAATGTGCATGAGCGCATGTCCTTATAACGCTATTGTTAAGCTTACAGTGCCATGTGAGGAGGCTTGTCCTGTTGATGCAATTAAAAAAGATGAACAGGGACTAGCAAGAATCGATTTTGACACCTGTATCAGTTGTGGCAAATGCACAAGCGCTTGTCCTTTTGGCGCAGTACATGAAAAAAGCCAATTAATTGATATTTTAAAAGAAATAAAGATGGGCAAAAACGTTATAGCGCTTATCGCTCCATCTATTGTAGGGCAATTGCCAGCAAGTGTTTATCAATTAAAAACTGCAATATTAAAAGCAGGCTTCTCTGATGTTTACGAGGTGGCCCAAGGAGCTGACACCACTATAAGAGAAGAAATGAAAGAATTCAAAGAAAAAATGGATAACAAGGAAGAGCTTATGACAACTTCTTGTTGTGCTGGATACAACGAACTAGTGAAGAAAATTGTTCCAGAAATTAAACCTTTTGTTTCTCACACCAAAACACCAGCTCACTACATAGCTAAAAAAGTCAAAGAAGAGATAAAAGATGCCATAACAGTGTTTGTGTCACCTTGTAGTGCTAAAAAAATTGAAGGCATGCAAGATGACAATATTGACTATGTTATGAACTATAATGAACTTGGTGCAACGCTTATTGCAAGAAAAATCCAAGTGAACACTTGTGAGGATACTGAATTTGACAAAGAAAGTTCAAAACAAGCTAGAAAATTTGGACTATCAGGCGGTGTGGCACAATCTATTGTTGATGCCTCACAAATAGCCTATGGCAATTCAGACTACATCAAGCCTTGTGCTATAAATGGATTAAACAAAGAAAGCATCAAAAAGCTAAAGAAATATGCAACATCAAAAACTTGCGAGGACGGCAATTTAATTGAAGTTATGTGCTGTGAAGGTGGATGTATCGGGGGAAATGGAACACTGAACACTCCAAGAATAGCTAAAAAAGTAGTTGATGAACTTATTTCAAATAGTAAAGATATAGAACTTTAATACTATAAATTACATTAAAATTAAAAAAGCCACGATCTAATCGTGGCTTAATTTTTATATCTTGAACTTTTAAAAGTTCTTTTTATAGTTCATCAATATTCAAGCTTTCTTGTCTATCTCTTAGTGGGATAAATCTGTCTAAATCAGCACTTATACCAGCATATACTTGAACGCTTTGCTCATTGTAGTATCTTTTACCAAGAGGAACTGCAAGACCAACTTGAGCAGAAATGTTATCATAAAGATTTACATAGAAACCACTACCTACAGAGTGTAAGAAGTTTTTAGGATATCCATATAAACCACCGTGCTCTTTTACATAACCAAAGTCATAGAACACAGCCATTTTAACACGCTCGTCAACTTGGTTTTCAATTTTCTTAGGCAATAATGCCTTTAAGAAAGGAACATTGAAACGAAGTTCAGCTGTACCTGTAACACCATAGTCACCGATTAATTCAGCTGGTTGATAGCCTCTTAAAGTGAATGGG
>CAYJMX010000123.1:3528-4934 GCA_964371485.1 uncultured Gammaproteobacteria bacterium
CAACTTGCATTTGCTCTAGTGGAGTTAATTTATCAGGAGAATATTGACCACTAACTCTTAAAATACCAAGAGTATTTAATGGTAATGGTTGAACCCTGATTAAGTTAGCACTAAGTTTAACAAATTGCTCGTCATATAGTCCATAACCGAATGAACCACCCCAAGCATTAAGACCACAGTCAACACCAAGGTCAGCGATTGTTCTACCAAAAGCATCATCGTGTTGTCCATAGATTGCTGCTCTTAAAACAGTAAGATTGTACTCAGATAAGTTTGTTGCAAGCGCTCCAGAATCAGATCTTGTACCTGTGAAATCAAGAGCTAAAGAACTTACAAGGTTTGTTCTAGCACTTTTTATTAATGGTTGAGTCAATCTAATGATGTGACTTTCAGATTTACCAGTAATCCCTAGATTTTTTAGAGTATCACCTAGTGAAACATCAGAGTATGAATATTCATAACCAAGCTTTGTTCCATATGGGCTAAGTGGGATTTCATAACCAGCTATAACACCTGTTGAACCAGATGACATAATAGCTCCACCATAGATTTTGTCACCAAAACCAGTTAAGTTATGCATACCAGCAATTACAGTACCACGTTGGCGACCTGTAACTTTTCTACCATAGTTATCATATCCAGCGTTTAATAAAACTGGGAATCTATCTTGAACGTCTAATTTAATTTCTGTTAAATGAGTGTTAGCAGTCTTTTTAATTTCAGTATTCACTTGATTATAAGGCTGGTCATTCATTTCTCTTAGGGCGAATTGAAGAGCTTTAGCGCTAAATACATCGCCTTCTCTTAAACCTTTTTTACCCATAATAATTTTATTGATATATGCCTCACGAGTCCATTTTTCGCCTGTAACTTCTCTTTTTGAAACTTTACTTTCAACGATATGAATTGTCGCTATGCCATCTTTAATTCTTTGCTCAGGAATTGTTGCAAATGAAGTCAGATAACCTTTTTTCTGATAATAGCTTGTTACTTCATTGGCTAAATCAACAAGTTCGTCAAAATAAATTGTTCTGCCTTCATATTTTTTAGCCATTTTATCAAGTTTTTTTGTTTTAACAACGCTGTTTCCTGTAAATTCAACATTTACAAGATCAAAACTTGGGTTAACTTTGTACTTTTCTTTTGAAATAGCGCCTTGTTTAATAGCTTCTTGGCCTTCTTCTGCTTTTTCAATTTTTTTACGTTCTTTTTTTGTACGCTCTAGATTTTTCTCTAGTTGGTTTTGTCGCATTTGTTCTTGCGTGTAGTTTTGCTGTACACCAACACCGCCTAAATCGCCCAAGGCTGCAAATGAAGCCATTGGGGATAAAGCCAATAATGAAGTAGCAATTAATAATTTTCTTTTCATAGTTTTCTTTTCCATAATTCCTATTAATATATATAAT
>CAYJMX010000124.1:0-4921 GCA_964371485.1 uncultured Gammaproteobacteria bacterium
TGACGCTAAAGATGAGTATTATAAATTGCTTGAAAAATCTAAAATCCCAACAACTACGCTTTTAATGGGTAAGGATTTAATTAATGATGAAATTGAAAATTCTGTAGGAACATATGTTGGTACTTTAGATAATAAAAATGCGTACAACACATTAAAGAATTCAGATTGCCCAATTTTTATCGGCACAGTAATTTCTGACATTAACACTCAAGGTTTTGATATTCCACATAATCCTGATGATTGTATAAATATCCAGTCTGATTATTGTATTATTGATAATAAAAAATATAAAAATGTAATTTTAAAAGATGTGCTTGAAGCCTTGGCTGATAATGTTCCAACTAAAAATTATATGAAATGTCATTGCTAGTATAAATATGAAAAAGTTGAAACAAATGATAATAAACTAGAATCTAGCTATTTTTATTCAAAAATTCAAGACTTTGTAAAATCTGGCGATAATTTGCTTTTTGAAACAGGGATTGCCCTGCTTGCTAGTCCAAAAATCGATATTAAAAAAGGCGTGCAGATTGAAAATCAAACCCTTTGGGGCTCAATTGGTTGGGCAACTGGTGCTACTTTTGGCGCGGCACTAGCCAATAGAGATAAAAGGACGATTTTAATCACAGGAGAAGGCTCTCACCAGTTGACATGCACTGAGGTGAGCACTATGTTTTATAATGGATTAACACCTATTATTTTTGTAATAAACAATCAAGGTTATACGATAGAGCGAATTTTATCAAATGATCCTATGGATAGCTTTAACGACATTGCCTCTTGGGATTACACAAAACTTCCTTATGTTTTTTCAAACGATGCCTATGTTAAAGCAGTCAGAACAAATGCTGAACTTGATGTTGTATTGGATGAAATTAATGAAAATCAAAAAGAGCGATTATGCTATATAGAACTTCATTTTGAGATGATGGATTTACCAGATCTTGCTCAAAAAATGGCTGATAAACTAAATAAAGCAAAATAAGTTTACAAAATAGGCAATTTTTCACCTTCATTTGCTTTATTAAGCTGTAGATGATAATTTAATGGCAGAAAGTGCAGTGAATATGTTTAATGTGGTGAATAATAGTGTAAATTTTTTAGGCTCAAAAAATACTGAGCGCCCAAGACAAACTCGAAGTTCAAGACCTTCGACTCGTCCAGATGCGACTTTAAGAGGCGTATCAAGATATAATCCAAATAAAAGAACGCAAGACTCTGATAGTTTTGAAATGACTCGTGCTCAAAAATTAAGGGCGCAAGAAAAAGCAAGAAATAATGCAAAACTGAAATTAGCAGCATACTCGGCGGCAGCGCTTGTGGCACTTGGTGGCCTTAGCTGGGGAGTGAGTAGAGCAAACGAAACAAATAATGCTCCAGAATACGATATCACTTTGCCATCAGACTCTTTTGTGGTGACCGATCCGACTGAAGAATATCCAGATTTTATTATTACTGAACCAACTACAGAAGCAACAGAACCTGCAACAGAAGCTGAAACGCAACACAAAATCTCTGTTGATGAAATGATTTCTTATGTTCAATCTGACCCTTATTTAATGAAGTCAACATATGATATTATAAGTACAATTCAAAGCATGGAATCTGAAATAGATAATCCTATCGGAACTATAAACTCTATTTTAGAGCAAGACTTTGTAGATAATCAAGATTTAGAATTAATACTAGCTCAAATTTTTGTTGAATCAAGCGGAAACCATTATGATGAAGACGGTTCAGTATTATCAAGCTATGCTAATTGTAATGGCTATATGCAGATAAGTGAAGGTGTAGAAGGCGATATCAATAGAATTTATTATCCTGATGAAGATCTATCAAGAGATAACCCTATTCATAATTTAAAACTTGGAATAGGATATAACGACTGGCTTAAAGAAAATTATTTTGAAGATGATTTGACAAAAATCATGATAGCTTATAATGCTGGAGCTGGTAGCGTTATAAACGGCACTTATGGCGATGGACCAGCAGAATATGCAAATAATATTTTAACAACATATTATAATTTAAAAGAAAATCCAGAATTGTTTGATATGATTTTATCAGGCGAACTAGATGAGCACAAAAACGAATTTGCTTATGATATGAATGATCCTACTTACCAATTTCCAATGCTCTACTAGCCATAGTTTTAGTGATACTCATAACACCTAATGAAGCTTCATAGGCACGTTGCGCTAATGTAGCGTCAGCTATATCAACCATAGGGTTAACGTTCGACATTTTTACATATCCTTCTTCATCGGCATCTGGATGCCCTGGGCGATATATTTTTTCTGATGGAGTCGGGTCTTCAACTGTTCCTGTGAAGGTTACTCCGCCTTCTAGAAAAGGTATTGTTCCAATCCCGAAGACATCTTCTTTCATGGTATTTAAAAGTCCTGCAAAAGATATGTCCTCTGTAGCGTTTAGAACTGAAATTTTTCTAACATAATTAGGCGTATCAATGTTTGCAATGTTTCTTGCTGATACTTCTATTCTTCGAGAGTGCGCCCTTAAACCGCCTGCACCTACATCAAAAGAGTCCATTATGCTCATTTTAATTTACCTTTCTTAAGTATTATCTTCCAACGTTAATTACCGTTTTAATTTCAGTAATCGTGTTGCTCATTTGGCGTGCTGCCACACCATATAGCATTGAAGTTTTTTGCATTAAAGCAAGCTCATCTTCAACACTCATAGGTTTTTGATTTGCTTGAATAACACCAGATGGCCCCATCTTTTGTGAGAGTTGTGTTTCAAGATTTGAATTCATTGTGTTTAAATATTGAGAAAATTCAATATCTTTTCTTACATAGCCTGGAGTGTCCATATTAACTATGTTTCCAGATATTGCCTCTTGACGAGAAGATATTAAATCTAGATATAATTGAGAAGCCTCAATTTTGTTTACAGGTGAGTACATAATTTATTATTCCCTTATATTAATTGCTTTGTCATACATATCGCCAATGGCCTTTGTAAGTGATGTTGAAGCCAAAAGTGATGTGTTTAATCTCATAATTTCATCTACAGATGCGAAGATGTCTGTGTTTGAACGCTCTATTTGAAATTGTCCAATTCTGTCATGGTTTTGAATAAGTGTCACTTGTCCAGAATTTTCAGTTGTCATATATCTGTTTTTGCCAACTTCTTTTAACCCATCAGGATTTACAAACTGCACAAGTGGGATGGTGCCTTGGTATTCACCCTCTTTAGATTTATCCTGATACGTGTACACATCTCCGTTTTTTCTGATTTCAGTTTTTACAACCGTACCGTCTATTCTGATACCTGAACCTACTAAATCGCCAACTTTTGTAACAAGATAGCCATCTTTGTTTAAGTTCATAGAACCATCACGAGTGTAATAAATTTGCCCGTCATCTCCAGTTACTGGTATAAAACCTGGACCACGAACGGCTATGTCAAATTGATTGTTTGTAATTTGAGTTGAACCTTGCCTGTGATCTGTTCTTACTGTAGCGCTTACATATCCTTGCTCATCAAGCACATCATCAAAGCGCATTGCTTTATAGCCGTATGTGTTAGCGTTACCAATGTTTTGAGAATAATACCCAAATTTTTCAAATTGGTTCATCGCATTTACGACGTTTCTTCTTATGATACCTTGTAAGTTATACCCGCTATACATTTATTAACCGCTTCCTAGTTCCTGAATAGCTCTTGAGAGCTTGCTGTTTTGTAACATAAATAATTGTCTGTTTGCATCAAAATTTCTTTTAACTGTTGTAAGTTCCATAAACTCTTGATGTATAGCCACGTTAGAATATTCAAGTGTGCCTTGTTCAACACAACCCTGTGTAACAAGCGCACCTTCTGCTGATACCACACCAATTTGCCCTGCGTTAACCATTTTTCTTGTGTCATTGTTAAAAACGCTTACAACACCTTTTTTGTTAATTTTAATATCTTTAATTTCATTAGGTGCAAAAGGCAACACAATAGGTTCACCTGAAGCTGATAACACTTTATTTCCTTGAGTGTTAATAAGTTCGTTTTGAGCATTCAGTTTAAATCTACCATCTCTTGTAAGTTCAATGGACTTATCCTTGTGTTGAACTTGAAAATAGCCTTTTTCACTTAATGACAAATCAAGCGGACTGCCAGATACCATAATTCTGCCCACCTTATCATCAACTGCTTGAGATAAAGCGTGCACGCCTATGTATTGGGCAAATGATGACACGACCGGCTCTTTTCTTTGGTATCCAATTTTATCAGAACCAATTATGTTCGCCGAACCTATGCCCATCATCTCCATATCAAGGTGCATAGCTGATATGGACATTCCAAGACCTGATTTTGTAAGATTTACATTACCTTGTAATTTCATTACACTGTTCCTTTTTGTTATGCGCATCGACATTTTTATTGTGTGAATTTATAGAGAATAGAAAAAAATACTTCACATATACTATTTAATGGAAGAAATCTCTTTGTCAATTATAAAAATTATTTTTATTAAACTATTGGCTAAAAGCACCAACTGTGGCGAAACTTGTGAGGAAGAGCTTACTTGAGCACTTTGAGTTTTAGCTTCATTATCACCCTCTAGTTTTTTTGCTTTTTCAATAATAACAGAAGTTTTTATGTTTAAATCATTAGATTCTTTTTTAATAACAGATAGCGCTTTTTGTTTTGGGAAATCCTCTTGCGCATTTAGGGTTATATCCACTTCATTTTTAGCGTTTAATTCAAGCACGGCTTTAATTGTAGAATAATTCATTGTTTGAATTAATATTGTTATAAATTCAAGCTCTGAGCCGTCTTCACCTGATTTAGAAGACACGCTTATTTCAAAGTCTAAATTTTCGCCCTTGGTGTTAAGTGGTAACCACGGAAGATAAAGCAGAATAAAGTTTTTAAGCGCACTTGAACTGTCTGTTGAACTAGCTGA
>CAYJMX010000125.1:0-4884 GCA_964371485.1 uncultured Gammaproteobacteria bacterium
TGGCTACATTGCTTGCTGTGGTTATATTTTTCTTTAAAGATATTGTTCAAATTACAAAAAATTTCTTTATATCGTTATTTAAAAAAGACTATAAAAACGCAGATTTTAAAATTGCGCTATATATAATAGCTGCAACTCCTGTCACTGTTTGTATTGGACTACTTTTAAAAGATGTGACTCATTCTCTTGTAGAAAATCCAAAAATAGTAAGTTTATTTTTAATTTTAACAGGCTTTATCTTGTTTTATAGTGAAAAATTGAAGTCTTCAAATAAAGAACATGATTTAAAAAGCTCGCTGCTAACAGGTCTTGCGCAAGGTCTTGCAGTCTTTCCTGGCTTATCTCGCTCAGGGCTTACGATTGCAACTCAAGTATTTTTAGGAATTGATAGAGTAAAAGCTGCTAGGTTTTCTTTTTTAATGAGCATACCTGTAATAATTGGGGCATCACTGTTTTATCCACTTGTTGAAATGAATTATAATGAGATGTCAAATTTCAACTATGAAGCAATAGCTTATGGCTTTATTGCCTCTTTTATTGTTGGGTACATCTGCATAAAATTCTTTATGGACTTATTGGCAAAGGTGACACTTAAATGTTTCGCGTATTATTGCTTTGCTGCGGGCGCGCTGATGTTTGTATTATTTTCAAGCGTCCATCATCTTCAATAACTAAATTATTTTTATTTGGCATTTTTTGAATAAAATCTACAAGCGTTTTATCTTTGTCGAATTCAAAAGTTTGAACTGGCTTTGTGGGAACTAGTTCTGGATATTCTGTTCCTTTTTGTAAGAAATTATCAATCGATGCGCTGTAGAATTTGTCCGCTGATGGATTGTTGATGTTTACATTATTTTCAACACCGTTTTTATCAGTAATAACAAGCTTTAAAAGATTTCCATTTGAATCTACTTCATACTTAAAACCGCTGCCTTGAAGCAACCCTGGATAACCATCAGAAGAGCCTAGTGATACTTTGCAAGAATTTTTAATCGCATCGCAAATTTGTTTTTCACTTAGTTCTGTTTTTAATAGCTTATTTTTCATCGGTGTTGATTCTTCAACATCTCTTACGGTAAGTATTCCTGATTGTGGAACTTTTCTTGTGTTTGAAGAGTTTATAATTGCAACTTCAACACCTAGCGCATCACGCATTGAATCGGCCATAAGTGCCGTCCATGGGCTTGGTGCTATTCTTCTATTGGCTGCTAGTGGTACAATTTTATCAATAGTTCCAAGCTGTGGAGATTTACCGATTTCAGAATCTCTGATTGAATCTATAACTGAGTTTTTAGAGGTATTCGCTTCGTGTATTTTGTTTGATATTTTTGTAAGAATGCCATTTGCGTCAAATTCACCTTCAAGTAGGCCAAAATATTTTGCATTTTCTCCAGCTGATAACGTTATAACTGGCTCTCCAGATTTACTTACTAATAAATTTTTGCCCTCAATAGCGCCATCTAAAACCGCGTGAGAGTGCCCGCCTACAATAATATCGGCGCCATCTAGTGAAGCTGCCAGTTTTTTATCAAACTCATCTCCAAGATGCGATGTTATTATTATCTTATTTATTCCTTGCGTTTTTAGCGCGTCAATTTCTTTTTGAGTAGATAAAACGGTATTGTCAAAATTCTCTACTTCGATGCCTGCAATTCTTTCAGATTTTTGTACAGATTTTAAATCTACTGGTGTTAGGCCAATAACGCCATATTTATTTCCATTTTCTTCTATAACTGTTGATTTTGCAATATTATTTGCCGATAAATTTATATTTGAAGATAGGAATTTTGTGTGTTTTGATTTTCCTGCAATATCCTTAAATGCTTGCACTCCGCCATCAAACTCGTGGTTTCCAACAGTTGTGGCGTCAAATTTCATGAAGTTTAAAAGTTTTGCCATAAGCTGGTTTTTTTTGTCGTTTCCACCTGCCCAGTTGTCACCGCCACTTATTTTTAAAGTGTCGAAATTGGCACCCTTAGTACTAGAGTCAAATTGCATTGAAGCACCAAGTACACCGCCAAGGTTGTCTGTTTGACCGTGTAGATCATTTACATAAAAAAGCTTAAATTTACTAGCGCTCGCAGGCTTTGCGCTTGTCGCTCCAATGTTTGGAGCAATATTTGCCTGATTATTAACACCGTTCATAGTGCTATAAAACATGAAATCGAATTTTTTTGCGCAAATATATAAATTAGTTTGAAATTTCTTTAAATAAATTTAAAAATTCTGGAAACGATGTATTTACCCAAGAAAAATCGTTTATAGTGACTGGTTTTTCACAAATTAGTCCTGCTATAAAAAAGCTCATTGCAAGCCTGTGGTCATGGTGCGTATCTAAAGTGGCATCCCCGTTTAAGTCGCCACCATCTTTTATAATAAAGCCGTCTTCTTTTTCTTCAATGTTGGCGCCAATTTTTTTAAGTCCATTTACCACGCAAGAAATCCTGTCGGATTCTTTATTTCTTAAATCTTTGGCATCTTTTATGATCGTTTCACCCTGTGCTTTTAAGGCAAGAATTGCAATTGCTGGTATTTCATCAATAAGTCTTGGAATCAAATCTTTTGAAATCGTACAACCCTTTAGATTTTTACTGTATTTAACCCTTATGTCTGCCACTTCTTCATTGCATATTAGCTTTTGATTTAGTAGTTCATAATTCACATTCATCATATCAAAAACATCTAAAATACCCGTTCTTGTTTGATTTACACCAACATTTTTAATCACAATTTCAGATTCTGGCACAAGCGCTGCCATAATCATAAAAAATGTCGCAGAAGAGATGTCGCCTGCTATGGTTAAATCTTGTGATTTTAATTTTGATTTACTTGTTTTTACAAAGAAGCCTTTTTCATCCCTGCCTGTTTGTATTGTCGCGCCAAGATATTTAAGCATTCTTTCGCTGTGATCTCTTGATAGTTCTTGTTCATAAGTTGTTGTTGTGCCAGAAGAATTTAACCCCGCAAGAATAAGGCAAGATTTTACTTGAGCGGATGCTATTTCACTGCTGTACTCAATCCCATTTAAGTTTGAACCTGTTATCTCAAGTGGCGCGCAGTTGTTGTTGGAGTTGATTTTTGCGCCCATAGCTTCAAGCGGCTCTGTCACTCTTTTCATGGGCCTTTTTGATAAACTGGCGTCCCCGATTAATGTTGAATTAAACTTCAGAGCAGCCAATAAGCCCGAAAGTAGCCTCATTGATGTGCCAGAGTTACCACAATCAAGCACTTCTTTTGGCGCAATGAGTTCTTTTGGTGGATATATTTTTAAGGTTTTATCATCAATAAATTCAACCTTTGTTCCCAATTGTTCCATAATTTTAAGCGTAGCTCTGCAATCTGCACCATATGAAAAATTTCTTATGGTTAATGGTTCATCACAAAGTGAACCAAAAATAATGCTTCTGTGAGAAATTGATTTATCTGATGGTATTTCAATTTCCCCTCTAAGTGGTTTTGTTTGTGGCTTTGAAATTAAGCTATCATTACCCATTTGTTAATTCTTTTACAAAATTTGGTACACAAAATACTGATGATTGCATTTTTTCATTGTATATTTTGCAATTTTTTTCTAATTCAGATGCTCTTTTGCAATCAATTTTCACATCTTGTGTGACATCTGTTGAACAAAATGCCCATGACCATTGTCCACCAGGGTATGTAGGAATTGGGCCAACATAAGGTGCAACATTTTTAAATACTTTTCTTAATAATGGATACATTTTTTTCATTTCATTTGTGTTTGCAAATGGGCTCTCTGATTGAGCTGCCATTATGCCGCCCGATTTTAGAGCTTCTTTAACATTTGTATAAAACTCTTCTGTGAATAATCCTTCTCCTGGGCCCATTGGGTCTGTTGAATCGATTAATATTATGTCATAGCAGTTCTTTTTATCTTTAATGTATTCAATAGCATCTTCAACAAAAATTTTCACTTTTGGATCGCTAAGTCCGCAAGCTATTGTTGGTAAAAATTTAATTGAAGCATCAATTACCATGCCATCTATTTCGCAAAGTTCAACTGATTCAACACTTGGGTGTTTTAATACTTCTCTTACTGTACCGCCGTCACCACCGCCTATTACAAGGACTGTTTTAGGATTTGAATGTGCCATCATTGGAATATGAGATATCATTTCGTGATAAAAATGTTCATCACGCTCTGTTGTCATCATTAGTCCATCTAGTGTTAATATGTTTCCAAATGCTCTGCTTTTAAAAATTTCAACAGTTTGAAATTCTGATTTATCACTAAATAAAACTTCGCCTTTTTCAATTGCTATTCCAAAACCCATAGGTGTAATTTCTTGGTACATTTTTCTTCCCTTATACATACTTTACAAATTATTATACAAAAAACTAAATTATTTGCTATAATGAATTTTATGAATATGAGAAATACAATACTTAAGTCTTTTGACACCTTTATATCCCAGCCGTTATCACTGTTGAGAAATAAAATTATTCAAATAACAAATTTAAAATCAGATTTTATTAGTTCAAAATCTGTGGCGGTTGAACTTCTTGATGACACAATTCAAGTAAATGTCGTTAATAGTGAAAAAATGTATAATTTATTATCTGCCGTTGTTTACAAAAGAAGACTTAACGAGTTAAGGGCAAAGGCAAATGAAGGTCAAACAAGCAAAATTTTTAATTAGTTCTCCAAGTTTAAAACTCTGTCCAGAATTACCTTATGGTGAGTTTGCACTTTTGGGACGCTCTAATGTTGGGAAATCTTCATTTATAAACACTCTTGTAAACAATTCAAAACTAGCGAAAACTTCAAACACTCCTGGTAAAACAAGGCTTATAAATCTTTTTGAAATAAATTGTGATACGAAAAACATGATAATAGCTGACCTTCCTGGCTATGGCTACGCT
>CAYJMX010000126.1:0-4828 GCA_964371485.1 uncultured Gammaproteobacteria bacterium
TCATCGTGGCATTTTTTAGTTAAGCCAAAACCGTGAGAAGCGTTTTCGAGGTTAGCTATTTTAAAGTCAAACTTATTTTTAACTTTAGAAGATAATAAATATTCTTTTACAGCTTCTCTTGCTGGTCTTCCAACGACATCGCCAAGAAAGAGAAGGTTAAATTCTTTAGACATTTTTTACTTTGCAATTTCAGTAACACGAGCTTCACGAACAACCGTTACACGGATTTGTCCGGGATATTCAAGTTCATCCTCTATGCGTTTTACAATGTCACGAGCAAGTTTTGCACTAGCAGCGTCATCAAATACGTTAGGCTGAACTACCACCCTAACTTCACGACCTGCCTGGACTGCAAAGGACTGCTTAATTCCCTCATAGCTATTAGCAATTTCTTCTAGCTTTTTGAGGCGTTTAATATAGATATCTAACGTATCGCGTCTGGCACCAGGACGTCCAGCGCTTACGGTATCAGCTATTTTCACGAGTGCTGCAAGCAATGTATTTGCTTCAACATCATCATGGTGGGCTTCAATTGCGTGGATAATATCTTCTTTTTCGCCGAATCTTCTAGCAAGGTCAACACCCAATGAAATATGGGTCCCTTCTTGCTCTGAATCGACTGCTTTTCCGATATCATGCAACAAACCAGCACGCTTTGCGGCATTCACATCTGAACCAAGTTCAACTGCAATATTTCCAGCAATTTGTGCTACTTCAATAGAATGTTTTAATACATTCTGCCCATAGCTTGTTCTATAATATAAGCGTCCAAGAGTCTTTATAAGCTCTTTGTTAAGGTTCATAATACCAAGGTCTTGAGCAGCTCGCTCGCCTTCTTGTTTAATTTTTACTTCAATCTCTTCACAAGATTTTTTGTAAACTTCTTCAATTCTAACAGGGTGGATTCTGCCATCTGTAACCAATTTTTCAATTGTCATTCTGGCAATTTCACGTCTAATTGGATCAAAAGAAGATACAACAACCGCTTCTGGAGTATCATCAATAATTAAATCAACACCAGTTAGAGTTTCAAGTGTTCTAATGTTTCTTCCCTCACGACCAATGATTCTACCTTTCATTTCATCAGATGGTAAAGACACAACAGATACAGATGTTTCAATAACCTGATCTATTGCAACTTTTTGCATCACTTGAGATAAAATCTCGCGAGACTTTTCATTTGCAGTTTCTTTAATTTTTGCTTCATTTTCTCTAATTAAATGAATCTGCTCTTGAGCAAGTTCTGTTTTTAACTGCTCCAATAAAATATGCTTAGCTTCATCGCGTGACATTTGCGCTACTCTTTCAAGTTCAGAGATTTGCTTTTGCACGATTTCGGCCAAATAATCTTCTTTATCAATTAATTCATCATATTTTTTATTTAATTGATGTTCTTTATCAACATTTTTTTGAATTTTTTCTTCAAGTTGATCTTCTTTTTTTGCTACAGCACCTTCTTGACGAGATAGCTCACTTCTTCTTTCGCGAACTTCTTCATCAAATTGTTTGCGCTCGGAGTGTAATTGTTCTTTAGCAGCGATTTGAGCCTCTTTTTTTAAGAAACTTTCCTTTTCGCTATACTCCTGTTGTAATTTTCCTTCATTGCGCTCAAGCACTTCTAGCTTAGTTTTTTGTCTTACGATTATGATTATTGAAATTATAAGTAATACTACAATAAGTGCGAGCAATATATAAATAAGACTGTTAATCTTTCTATTCCTCTTTAAGTTTGATATTTAAATAGTATCACAACTTACGCTTTTTTAACAAGCTGTTTTTTAAAAATGTGTAATAAAACATAATAAGCCCAATCAAAAAGATGATTTTTTAAACACATGGCTACAAGGATTTTAAAATTTATATAAAATTAAATTATGACTAATGATAAATTATCATTATAATTTTATTGTGGTCGTTTTTTTAAAGAAGGGAATATATGCTAAATAATATTGTATCTATGATTTCAAAATCTATGCAAACATCAACAGTAAAGCCAATTGAGCAGAAAAAAAGCTACAATCCATTCGCGTATGATGAGAATCCTTTTATAAATCAAAATCTTGCATCAAGTTCAGATTATGGTAAAAACACCCCAGTAAATGGCGGTTATTTTGCAGGATATATTGATGGCAAACCAAACATTGTTGGAAGAAGGCTGTTCATAGAGGTTTAAACCTTTTTGCCCTCATTGTTTTGAGCTTGTTTTTTCATTTCATCCAGCATTTGATTTTCAATATTTACAATTGCAGGGTTCTTTGAGTCCCCACCTTTTGCTTCTCTAAAGAATATTGTCATAAGCGGTTGCAATACACCAATAGCAATTGCTCCCACAACAACGTTTGCAATCACCGATGCGCCCTTAATTTGTTTTACTTTTTTAAGGTAATCATCCATACCTTTAGTTGGAGCGCTATCTACTAGTTTTTTGATATTTTCTGCTGCTTTTTGAAGCTTATTCGCGTCAATATGAGCCAATGAATCAATCTCGCCAGCCTTTGTTGTTGGAAGGTCACCTGATATTTTAAGCAATTTCACAAGTGGATTATCAGAATTATTATAAATATACTCTAGGCTTTTCTTCGCCTGATCACCATCAAGTTTGCCTTTTACAAGGAAATCATCAAGGTGTTTAGATAGCTCTTTTGATTTCAAGTGATTATGGGCTTCATTTGAAGACAGCATTTGATATTGAGTTTCAATAGGAACATTGAAAATCTTCTTTGAAAGCGCCTCAAGTCCTTTTTGAATAGGTGAAGCTAGCCCATATATAAATAGAATTTGGAAGAATTCTTTAAATCCTACTTCAAATCTTTCGCCTTTTCTTGCTTGAGCAAGTCTTGTAGTTGTAATACCAGCATCAAGAATAGACATATTCATTACAGGGTTGTACATAAATTGTGACAATAAAGCACTAGATCCTTTAAAGGCAAGGTTTTTGTCATCTTTTTTACCTTTACCTGAAACAGCGTTAAACACTTCAGCTCCCGCTATTTCATTTTGTAAATCAGTATGCACCTTGAATTTCTCTTTAACTTTTTGTTCAAGCTCCTTGTTTGTCATATGTTGCTTGTACATAATAAGCCCGCTTAAAGCGGCAAGAGAGGTGGCTGTTGCAACGGCAAATTTTGCAACATGGAGTTGTTTATATGTTTTTTGTAGTGAAGGATTGTTAATTAAATTTTCTAAAAATTCTTTTTGAGCAACGTCTTTTGTGCTTTTAGCACTAAATTCAAGGGAGTCAGTTGCACCTTGCTTTAGTTTTCTTATGTCAAAATTAGGATCAAGATTGAGTTTCTTGTAAACCGTTTTATCAAACAATTTCTTTAAAAGCGGAATGCCGCCAAGCCAAATAGCCATGGTGCCAAATTCTTCAAGCGCTTTTTCTTTGCCGTCTTCTTTTGACCCTTTTTTGTCATATATATATGTAATAGAGCAGTTGCTCAAAGTGTCCTTAGCTGCTATTGGTAAAATTGAGCCAGAGGTGTCACTTAAACTTTGTATTATTTTTGTTGTTATGCCGTTAGTTATCATTTTCCTTCACAAATCCTTAAAATTACAGTCCCCAAATAAGGTTCATAAGCCTTTGAACCTTTGTATTAATTTGCAAAGTATATCGATTTTTATACATTATTATTCCTTCACTATATTAATAAACGTATGTAATACATTTTTTTTGCCATTTATCTGGCGTTTTGTAAACTATTATAAACATAAAAAAAGAGCCCAATTTTAGGCTCTTTTTCGTTAAATAATTTCTCTAATTATTTTATGCGCACAAAAACTCGAGCCAACTTTTTTCTGCTCGCCATGCGCCTTAAGATACTATATAAAAACTTTATCATAATTAAATCCCCATTAATTTAAAGTATTTATATAATACTACTATATTCAATTTTTGTCTAGCTAGTCTTCAATTACGCCCCAGCAAGATTATCTTCAAGGGTGATTTTAAGCTTGCCAGCTTCAGGGTTGGTGAGTTCGATAATGATTTTATTGATACCATTTTTCAAGCACTCAACTTCTTTTAAAAGCCTCATGGTGCCTTCTTGCCCTAGGCGAAATCGAATTGGGTTTAAATCATTAACCGAATTTGCAAATAGCTCAACTCCTTGTGTTAAAAAGCTAATTGCCTCTTTTGTAAAAGTGTGGTCATTAATTTGAACATACTCTAAACCAGAGATGACTCCAGGGCCTAGCACGTTTTTCAAATCAAATTCAATACACTCTTCGCCCTTTCGAAGCGAGCCCTTTTTGTAGACGCGTTTGATTAAAAAATCAGGTAAAACCGACATTTTATACTCCTTATGTTATGCCTTGATGCGAATCTTTAATATAATTGGAACGTTTTATGGCTCTCAATATTTATTATAACACTATTTAAATAGTTTTTAAAGTGTATAGCATCATTAATTCTATGACTTTTTTCCCAAATCACGATTTTTATTTCATTCTTTTCTTTTAAAAATTCTTTTGGCAGGTAAAATTTAGTCTGATTTGCGTTGTGCCTAATGTATCTGCCTATTTTTATATCATTTAGAAATATTGTTGCACGCCTAAATGGTGTTTTATCCATATCAAGTACAAATGGCGCAAAAATATCATCTCTAAAATAATAAGAATCTATTTCAAATTCCTTTTGAAGAAGAGCTAAATATGGCGCACTATCAGTAGTCGGCTCGCGATAATCAAGCTCAATTCTACCTTTAATATGCCAATCAATATATTCATTTGTATCAGTTTTAAAATAAATTAACCCACGCGGAGTTCCGATATTATTTGTAAAGCCTCTGTCAAAACCTAAATTTTGAACAAGCACAGTTACTTCATT
>CAYJMX010000127.1:0-962 GCA_964371485.1 uncultured Gammaproteobacteria bacterium
CTAGTGCGTTTTTGATTTGAAATTGAATGATAAGTTATGTTTCACTAAATAAAGCTCGCAGACTGGCAATTTCGGGACTTGCAAGCTAATGTTCAGTACAAACTAAAGAGGTGAAATTATGCAAATTAATCAATGGATTACAACAAAAGAGCTGGCTCAGATTAAAAATATTTCAGAGCGAGCTGTTCGAAAATCAATCACAAACAACAAATATGTTGTTAGAAAATGTGGCAAAAGTTATGAAATTTTGATAACTTCACTAGAAGAAAATGTTAAAGAAAAAGTAACAGCAGTTTTGGAAAAATCACTTCCCGTTCTTCAAGCTGAAATCGAAGTTCCTCAAGAGGAGAAAGAATTAGCGCTTTTAAAATATGAATTAGTTAAAAAGTGGAATGAGTATAGATTAGAAAATGAGAAGTCTAAAACCAAAGCCTCAAAAGAATTTTTAATGATGTATAACCAAAAACTTTTGTATGAAAATTTATTTGAAAAAATCGGTACTGTTGCAATCGGTACAATTTATGAGTGGGATAAAAGATTAAGAATTAATGATGATAACTGGCAAGTGCTAATAAAAAATTATACATATGGTAAAAAGACTGCCAAATCTTCTTTGACTCCTATTGAAGAGCATACATTTTTAGGGATTTTGTTGCATAAAAATCAGTTTAATATCGCAAAAGCAACTAACTGGACAAAAAGAGTTTTAGCAGAGCGAGGCTATGACAACTTTTCTTGCAATATGACCTATCGCAGGTTTGCAAATAAATATAAAAAGGAACATTATGACATTTGGGTTTTAGCTCGTGAGGGCTCAAAATCCTTGAAAGATAAGGTGGCTCCATATATTCCAAGAGAGCCTGAAAAATTAGAAGTCGGAGAAGTTCTAATAGCTGATGGACACAGGTTTGCATTTCAAGTTATTAACCCATTTACAGGTAAGCCAACTCGCCCGATGCTTG
>CAYJMX010000127.1:972-4825 GCA_964371485.1 uncultured Gammaproteobacteria bacterium
ATCAAGATTGGAAGTCAGGCGCTTTAGTAGGCTTTGAAATAATGCTGGAGGAAAATACTCAATGCATCGCATCTGCCCTTCGAAATTCAATAATTAATTTAGGTAAAATCCCTCAATTTTGCTATATGGATAATGGCAAGGCATTTAGGTCGAATTACTTTTTGAATTCTGATGGAATAACAGGATTGTTCACACAACTTGGCATTCAGCCAGTATTTGCAAAAGCGTATAACGCAAAAGCAAAAGCTATCGAGAGATTTTTTAAAGAGGTGCAAGAAGATTTTGAGAGGTTATTGCCTAGTTTTGTTGGGGCGAATATCAACAATCGTCCAGCGCACTTAAAAAGGAATGAAAAATTCCACAAAGAACATCATGTGGATTTTATTCCAACGATTGAGCAGACAATCGAATTGATGCATAAATGGCTTGAATATTACAATAATGAGCCTTGTCCGAGAGTGAAAAATAAAACAATAGGTGAGGTCTTTAGTGAGGGCAGAGGAAGTGGGGTTGATATTGATAGGTTGAACGATTTAATGATGGTTCAAGCGATTAAAAAAATTGGTCGAAATGGTGTCAGATTTTTAAATGCCGATTATTACGATGAAATTTTATATGGGCTAAGAGATAGAGTAATTGTTAAATACAGCCTATTTGATTTGAGTGAAATAAAAGTCTATACGACAAAGGGCAAATTTTTATGCAACGCAAAAAGGATAGAAAAAGTCCATCCACTAGCGAATTACAAAGGTAATGCAAAAGATGTTGAAGAATTAAAGCAGAGATTAAAACAACAAAAACAGCTTGAGAAAAATACTGAAAAGCTCTTGTTACAAGAAACAAGGCGAGAAGTTGCAATGCTTCCGATGATTGAGAATAAGGATTTATTCGAGGATAAAAAACAAGAATTTATTGAACAGGGTTATGAGCTTGAGGTGGTTAAAAACCCAATAATGATTAATGGCAAGCCGATTTTTAAAAGTGATATTGAAAAATTTGAATGGATAAGCGAGCAAGAAAATTTAAGCGAGATTGATAAAAAATGGCTAGAGAATTATATCAAAACAGATGAATACCACGCTATTTATGAGCATACAAATTTAAGAAAGGAAGGATAAAATGTACAACAAATTCACAATTACAAAAAACTTGAAAAAATTTATGGCGATGATGAACAACTTGGAAAATCGCTCATCGAATGTTCCTAAAATGGGACTTGTATATGGGGAGCCAGGCTTAGGGAAAACTCATGCAATGATTTGGTGGACAACAAAATATAACGCAATATATTTAAGAGCGTCAAATCAAATGAACCCTTGTTGGTTGCTTGAAGAAATCGTATCAGAACTTGGGGAAACCCCAAAAGGTCGTGGCTATGAATTGTTTAACCAGTGTATTGATAAGTTGAAATCAAATCCACAAATAATTGTTGTTGATGAAATTGACTATCTTGTGCATAGCAAAAACAAATGTATAGAAACGCTCAGAGATATCCACGATAAAACAGATATTCCAGTTGTGCTTGTTGGAATGGGGCAAGCAAATAAGAAGTTAACGAGATTTAAGCATCTATATGATAGACTTTCTGAAATTGTAATGTTTGAAGCATTTGATTTTAAAGATATTAAAGCAATAGTAAATGAGATGGCAGTAGTTGAAATGACAGATGGGGCAATAGAATTAGCTTTTAAAAATGCGAATAGATTTCGTCAAATTGTAAAAACTATCGAGACAATAGAAACTCTAGCTAAAACTAACGATATCAAAAAGGTAGATGAAAAATTTATCAAGGGGGTACTAAATGCATAATGATGTTTTAAAACTGGCTAAAAAGCTCAATAAATTCACTTATAACGAGATTTTGGCAATCTCAGAGATTGAAGAAAATGAACTAAATATGGCACTTCATCATCTTGCTGAAGATGGGAACTTAAGGCAAACCAACGATGGGTATTTGTTTTTGAAAACCAATATTATTAAAGAAGAAGTGAAAGAAATTTTTGAAGAAAAGAACGAATTTGATGAATTTGACTTGAGGAATTTTCCTGAATTATTAGAGAAATACAATTCATTAAGCGAAAAATTAAAACTTACAGTTGATAAAAATTTATGGGTACTGAAATGTTTGAAGGCATTAAATAACAAAAAACTATCGAAATCTGTAAGGGCTTTGCTTACAACTTATCCTGAGTTAAATCTTTCGTATCAAAAAATTGCAAGGCTAAGTTTAAATTATTCACGATATGGACTTGAAAAAATTGTTAATTATAGATTACCTTCCAAAACCAAATATGAATACGATAAAAGAGTGATGGTTTTATTTAAAAAATATTATCTAAATTCTCAAAAATTAAGCTTAAAAGAAGCAGTAAATGCAACAATAAATGAACTTGGCGCAAAACATCCAAACGAGAATATTTTTGTTCCAGATCAAAGATTTTTATTGCACGAGTTGAAAAAAGAGCTAACAAAAGAACAAGTTGAGAAATTCAGAAATTTGACTAAACCCCCAAAAGCTAGAGTGAAAAATGACAACGGGCAAATTACAAATGAGCCAAGTGATATGAATTTTATCAAGGCAAGCAAGAAATATAAAGCACATATTAGTGTAACCTCAAATAAAGATAGAATGACAAGCTATAATTCGCTTTTTAAGCTTTACATAAAAGACTATTTTGAAAATTTTTTGGTCGGACAAATTACTTTGCACGAAATTGCAAAATTCAGACGAGAATTGAAAAACAAAAGTCTATCTCAAAGTTCAATTAAAGCCATACTTAATATAGTTACAGCAACTGTAAGACTCGTTTTGCCAACAACTCATAGGCTCAACGGTAGAGCACCCATAAAAGAATCGACAAAATGTCTTTCAAAAGATGAGATTAGTAGGATTTTAAAGTTTTCAAAACACCATAAAAAATATTCTAAAATCTATCCTATTTTATTTATCGCCCTTAAAACAGGAATGGCACTTGGTGAGATTATGAGTCTAAGCACTGAAAATATTGATTTTAAAAGTAAAACAATATATGTAAAAACATTTTTATTAAATGGAAAAATTTTCACACATAGGCATCAAAATCAAAGACGAAAAATATTTATTGCAGACGATGTTTTTGATTTATTAAAGAAAATTAAACCCGATGATGGCTTTTTATTCTTGAATAATTTTGAAGGCAAGGATAAAGTGAAAAACTTTATTGAGGAATATTTTAACCCACTTATAAATGAGCTTAATTTGGATATTTTATTTTCAAACCTTCGAGATAGCTATGTGAAACTGCTACTAGAAAAAGAAGTGCCACTTACATATATCAGAAAACAATTGGGAGTAGTTACACTCAATGATTTATATAACACCTATAAGGAGCACATAAAAATGCACAAAGATTTTTATGACCCATTTTAATAAATCAAATTTAATAAAATGCTATTGCCCTTTAAAATCGTGTCTTGATTTATTGACAACTCAAAAACTTAGTATTTCGTTTCAATTTTGCTTGCTCAAAATTTTCACTTCAAAAGTTTTTTTCGCTCCAGACGAGTTTCGAGCCTTGCTCTCACTCTAGTCAAAAATCGCTTTAAGGGGCATTTATTTTTCATCTACACATTGATATGCAAAGTACCCTTATCATTAAAATTAAAACGATTTAACACACTTTTGACTTCTTTTTCGGCTGAGTTTTATGAAGCTAGAAAAATGTCCATTCGATAACACTGAAATTGTTATAGCTTATCATTGTTTATAAATAGAATGAAATACAGATTTTATGTTTCATCCTCGCCACCCAAATTAATGAAAAACGCATTTAAAATATCTGCTTGATTTCTTAAATATTTCACAATCGGTGTT
>CAYJMX010000128.1:0-2580 GCA_964371485.1 uncultured Gammaproteobacteria bacterium
TTTGCTGTAATATTCAATTCTTTTGCAAGATCGTGTACTCTCATTTTTTTCCAATACTAATTTATAAAGTATATCTATATTAATAGCACAAGCACAATTTTAAGTACAGTTTTTTACACTATTTCACAAATTCGCTTTCATTGCTTTCTACGAAATACCATTTTGTGTGATAACTTTTTCTTATGTATATATCTGTTTTGACTGTGTTGTCGCCTTTTTCTACGTTGTCAATTTCAAGGTCTATTATTATGTTATTAAGTGCATTCATAGGTGCAAGCTTGGCTTTTGGCCTTACAAGCTTTTGCTCTATTTCTTTTTTGATGCCACTTTGCGTCGTGATTGATAATTTCATATATAAATTTTTAAGCGAATACTGTGTATTGTTTTTAATACTGAATACAGCATATGGTTTTTCTTGTTTGAACATGCCTTTTTTGAGCATAAGAACTTTGTAATCATCAATAAGAATGTCATCCTTAAATATCACAAAATCTCGAACTTTTCTTTTAAACTGCTCTTGTTTGAATTTATAATACTTCAATTTTTCGGTTTCAAAGCTGTCCTCATACTCTTTTACAAGGTCACTTAATAGGTCATAATATAATTTTAAATTGATAATTTCTGGCTTTTTATCAAGAACTTTTTCCATATATTCTTGAGCTTGAACTTTGTCTACTTCCATATAAATTAACGCTAATTTGTAATCTATAGCTGGATCTGGCATTATTTCAAGTGCTCTTTTTAGCATTTCAATTGCAAGCTTTATGTTTTTTTGTTCAACAAGTTCATTTGAAAAAATGACATATGCATTTTTAAAAGCGATTGATGTTACGGTGTTTGTTGTTTTGTCTGAATTTCTTGCATATCTATAAGCTAATGTATAGTATTTAAGAGATGTCACGTAATCCTTTTGAACAAGCAAATTGTGCCCAATTAGCGAATAAAAATTTGCCCTCATTTTATATACATTAGAGTCGTCAATATCTGGCATTGTGACAAAAAATTCCATTGCACTTTTGTGATCTAACCTTTTGGCAAAAAACATTGAAATCTTGTAAATCACATATGGTTTATTATTTGACTTTGTGAGTGCTCTTTTGTAATGCACATATGCTCTGTTGTATTTTTGTTGGCTCTCTAAAATCATTGCAATTTTAAGGTTTACAGTATAGCTATCTGGAAATTCTTTTTCAAGTTCATACAATTTATTTAGCTCAACAACGTCTTCTGGAACCTTGTACTGTTCAAGCATCTTAATTCTTTTGTCTTCATATGTGATAGCTATATCAACAGTGATAATAAAAACTATAGCCAGTGATATTAATACTGACCAGCCAAATGTTTTTAAATATTCAATTTTATCAACCTTCTTATTCATATGTCTCCTGTATTTCAAGAGAATTAATGCAATCAAGATGTGTTAAAATTTTATTTATTTTATGCAATTTTTTAGTGGTTAGGACGGTGACTCTGAATTTTAAATCGCTTCCATTTGAAACTTTCTTTTCAAGTCTGATTATTTTTGTAAAGTTCTCAGTGATAACAGCACTTACTAAGTCCATATTGTCTATACTTGTACTTAGTCTGATTTCCATATGCTTGTGAGATGAACTTCTTTCTCTTATAAATCTTTTTTCAAATATTCTAATAAGGATTAAAACAAGAACTGAGGCGATAGTTGTTATGGTTGCTATTATGAATTCGCCAGCACCACATGCCATTCCAACAGCCGCGCAAATCCAAAGAGTTGCAGCTGTAGTGATGCCGATAATATTTGTACCACTTCTCATTACAGTACCTGCACCAATAAAACCAATACCTGTAATGATTTGAGCAGCAATTCTCGCTGGGTCGTTAATCCCCGCTACTGCAATTTCGCTTGGAATTTTAAAACTATAAATAGATAAAACTGTAAAAAGGCATGCTCCTACGCACACTAAGATGTGTGTTCTTAAGCCTGCAAACTTTCCCGTAAGCTCTCTTTCTAGTCCTAGCAAAAAGCCAAGAAGTATCGACAAACCTATTCTTGATAGGCAAATTAAGTTGTAATCTGATAAAATATTTACGTCATTCATTATCTTATTTCCGATTTAGGATCCAATATATCTCTTATTGTATCGCCAATCAGATTAAAAGACAAAACTGCAACAAAAATTAAAAAACCAGGAGTTAAAAGCCAAGGTCTATAAATTATATTTGTAAATTCTTGTGCTTCTTTAAGCATATTGCCCCAGCTCGCATCTGGTTGTTGAATACCTAGTCCTAAAAAGCTCAAGCCTGATTCAGCTAGTATATAACTTGGAATAGACAATGTTATAGCGATAATTACATAGCTTGAAGTTTGAGGTAAAATGTGTTTTAAAATAAGTCTTGAGTTGCTTGCCCCAAGAGATTTTGCGGCTTTTACGTAGTCTTGTGTTTTTATTGTTAAAACCATGCCTCTTACTACTCTTGAAAAACCTGCCCAGCCAATAAGTGCCAGTATTACTGTAATAAGAGCAAATCTTTGAGCACTTGTCATAGAAGATGGCAATATGGCGGCAAGAATTATAAGTAAATAAAAACTAGGTATGGACATTA
>CAYJMX010000128.1:2590-4823 GCA_964371485.1 uncultured Gammaproteobacteria bacterium
GAAACTTGCCCGCCAAATAGTATTCTTGAAAAATTGTCCCTGCCATTTATGTCTGTTCCAAGCAAGTATAATTGTGCGTCTTTTTCAACTCCAATTAAATGAAAATCGGTTTTAAAAATCCCTAAGAATTTGTATTCAAAACCAGTAGTGAAAAATTTTATATAGTGTTTTTTTGTTTTATCCTCTACAAAATACGCCCTAAATGTTGTTTTATCAAACTTTCTTATGTAATTATATGTGTATGGTTTTGATAATTTATTGTCTTTTGTAATTACGTAAATATTTGAAGGTGGCGCATAGGACTGTTTTCTATTGGAATAATCCTTTGGATATATGGCAATGGTGTTAGCTAGTGCTATAGATATGTACAAGAAGACCAGTACGCAAAGTGCGATGATTGAAACTTTATCTTTTGAAAATAGCTTAAAGAAGTTTTTCATCACTACAGCCTCACTCTTGGGTCAGTTATTTTAAGTAAAATATCGGCTATGATATTTCCCAAAATTAACATAGTAGAACCTATAATAAGACTTGCCATAACAACGTTTATGTCTGATTTTAGTACAGCTTCAAGTATTAATCTCCCAAGGCCTGGGTATTGAAATACATATTCTGTTAATGCTGCACCACTTAAAAGTGCCGCAAATTCAAAACCTAAAAGAGTTACAAGTGGGTTTATAGCGTTTCTAAGGGCGTGTTTGACTATAACTTTATTTTTACTTAAACCCTTGGCGTGGGCAAATTTTACATAATCACTTTCTAATACATCTAAAAGATTTGAGCGCATTTGCCTTGATAGGCCTGATAGTGAAATTGTCGTTAATACAACCGTAGGTAAAAATAGGTGATGCGCTATATCTTTAATTTTTTCAAACAAACTAAAGTCTGCAAAATTGGCACTTGTAAGCCCTCCTATTGGAAACCAGCCTGTTTTTTGCGCAAAAATTAAAAGTAAAATGGCAAAGAAAAACGATGGTATTGCCATACCAGTGCTTGAAAATACAGTAAGCGATTTATCAAGCATTCCCTTGTAATTTATGGCGCATATTACCCCAAGGGGTATTCCAATAATCCAAGTCCAAAATAGGACATTTATCGATAATAAAAGAGTGTTTAATGTTCTTTCTTTGATTTTGGTGCTGACTTTCTCGCCAGCCACTGTTGTTCCCATGTCCCCTTTTATGAAATTTTTTCCCCATATGAAATATTGAACAATTATAGGTTTATCCAGCCCAAGCCGTTTTTCTTCAGCTTCAATAGTTTGTTTTGAAATTGACGGGTTAAATTTAAGCTCTGCTAGTGGGTCAACAGGAGATAACCTTATTAGGAAAAAGCTAATAAATGTCACAATAATAATTATTGGTAAACCCTGAAGCAATCTTTTAAAAATGTAGTTATATAATGTCATAATTTAACTTTACACAAAAAATAATCTTTTGTTATTAGTCAAAGAGATTATTTAGCTTTTCTTGAATGTCTGCTTGATCCATCTCTTCTGTGATTGAGTTCACGTCATACGCTAGCTGGTAATATCTTGCAGCATCTATCTTTTCACCTTTTATGGTGTACGCTCTTGCTAGATTGTAATAAGCTAGTGCGTAATTTGGATTGGCCTCAGCCGCTGCAGTAAAGCACTCTATCGCTTTTGGAATGTGAGCTAAGTCATCAAGATAAATAACCCCAAGGTTATTGTGAGCAATATCATAGGTTGAATCAAATTTTATAGACAGTTCATATTCCTTGATTGCTTCAGTTAAATTGCCCATTCCCCAATATAAATATCCAAGGTTACAGTGGATTTTTGAATTATTTGGATCTAATTCAAGAGCTTTTCTGTATATAATAAGCGAATTTTTGTAGTCTTGAGCGTCGTAAAACGCACTTCCAAGGCTGATATAGATATCAATTTCATTTGGAGATAGCAAATGCGCAATTTGAAAAGATGATATAGCAGCTTGAGTGTTTTGAGTAACATTTTGATGGATGTAGCCAAGAGTTTGAGACACAAGAGATGTCCAATCAGTTTTTGGATTAAGGCTGATTGCACTTTGATAGTGCGAAATTGCTTGTTCGACTTCACCTTTCATAAAATACAGGTTTGCAACATTTGAGTATAAAACCGCATTATTTGGATGAATTGATATGAATTTTTTGTAACTATTAATAGCATTGTCATAGTCGCCCATTTCTTCATAAGCTTGAACCAAGCCAGAATGTGCGCTAAAGCTCAGGG
>CAYJMX010000129.1:0-4812 GCA_964371485.1 uncultured Gammaproteobacteria bacterium
CTAAGGTTTCTAAAATGGAGCAAAACAAGTGGCAAAAGGCACTGGAACAGTATCTTTTAAACCGTGAAAGCCTTGTTAGTGCTATACAATTTATAGATTCTCGCCATGAAATTCAAAAGAATGATTTTCAAATGCATGAGTGGCTTTTTTACAATGGTGTTCCAAATTTTAAAGTGCTCACCAAGGCTGATTATATCTCTAAAAGTGAATTGCAGAAAAAAATGGCAGAAGTTAAAAGATATTTTAACTGTGATGTGCTGGCGTTTTCCTCAAAAAATAGATATTTTGTTGATGAATTTCTTAAGCATCTAGAAAATCTTTTGTAACATAACTTTAAGAATATACTTTTATCTTCCATTAAGTGATATATTTTTATTATGGATAGCCCAATAAATAAAAGTTATTTAGATGATTATACTTTTTCTAAGCTTATTGAAGAAGCAAAGCAGTCGCAACTTCAAAACGCTAAAAGAAGAATTAGTGAGCATGATGACATCTATAAGGATGAAATTTTAAGTGACTTTTTAGCTGGCACCACAAAGAGTAAATTACGTGGCAAGTTTAAAGCGTTAAAAAATGCAAGAAAAAAAAGTTTATAGATATTTATTAAAATTAACAAAAAGTGGTGAATTAAAGTTTTTATCGCACCTTGATTGGCAAAACCTTATTATTAAAGCATTCAGAAGATGCGAAGTAAAGTTCGCACTTTCTTGCGGTTTTAATCCGATGCCAAGAATTGCTTTTTCCCCTGCTCTTCCTATTTTTTTAGAAAGTAAGGCGGAATTTGTCACATTGCGTACTACAGCACCACTTGATGACGATTTTAAGCAAAAGTTTGAAAGCAATGTTAATCAAAATGTAAGGCTAATCTACATCAAAGAAGTGAGTGACACAAAAGAGTATGATTCGCTTGATAATGTGCTTCAGTGGGCCTCTTATAGTGGTAAAATATATGATAAAAATAATTTGCCTATTTCAAATTTTGAAAAAGTGTTTTATAATTCAGAAAAATGTTTATCTTCTGATGAATTTTTAATCGAGAAGATATCGAAAAAAGGTATAAAAAAAGTTTTAAATTATCGAAATTCAATTAATTTACTTGAATTGAAGGAAGATGAACTGAGTTTTATTTTAAAAACAGGGCAAGATGAAAATATTCCATCTTTGCGTGCAGATGAATTTTTAAAACATTTGTTTAATGATGAATTTAATTTTGAAATAAAAAGGGTTTGTTTTTTCGATAAAGACTTTAAAGAAGTGTAAGTTTTAAAAAAGGATTAACAAATATGGCTAAAAAAATTATTATCTCTGAAAAAGATAACATCGGAGCAGTAATAGAGAACAACAAGGTAAATGAGTTTTTCGTTTCAAAGGGTGATGTGCTACTGGGGGATGTTTATTTATCTCGTGTTGATAACGTATTACCAAGTATCGAAGCGGCGTTTGTTGATGTGGGTATGAGCGATAAAATGGCGTTTATTCACACTGATGATATCGCTGGAAAAGGGCCTTTGAAAGAAAAAGTTAAGCCTAATCAAAAATTAATCGTACAAGTTGTAAAGGAGCCTTCTGGTCACAAGGGCCCAAGGGTTACAACAGCACTAAGCCTTCCTGGTAGATTTCTTGTATTACTTCCAGATGAAACTGGCATCAACGTTTCAAGAAAAATTGTTTCTTCTAAAGAACGCGCTAGATTAAAGTCTATTGTTAGCTTATTAAAGCCTGTTGGTGTGGGCGTGATTGTAAGAACTGAAGCTGAAGGTCAATCAGATGCTGAAATTCAAGAAGATATTGAAATTTTGTTAGAAAAATGGAATTCAATTGTAACGGCTGCAGACAGTGCCAACCCACCTTGTCTTTTATATCGTGATCAAGATTTACTATACAGAATCATTAGAGAAGCAGCATCAGAGGATGTTGAAAGCATCGTTGTTGACACAGCTTTTGCACTGCATAGAACTCAACAGTTGTTGCAGCATTGGAATATTAATGTGAGTGTTACTATGCACAAAGGTAACGAGCCACTTTTAGTTTCAACAAATGTTAATAAAGAAATTCACAACGCTCTTCAAGAAAAAGTTAATTTGCCTCTTGGTGGATACTTATTTATTCAGCAAACAGAAGCTTTAACAATCGTTGATGTTAATAGTGGTAAATTCACAAGCTCTTCTTCTCAGGCTGAAACAATATTGAAAACAAATCTTCAGGCGGCTGATGAAATTGCACGTCAGTTAAAACTAAGAAACATAGGCGGAATGATTATTGTCGACTTTATCGACATGGTATCTAGAATTGACAAACTTGCTGTATTAGAGCATTTTGAACTAGCACTTGAGCAAGATAAGGCAAAACCTCAAATTGGCCAATTGTCTGATTTAGGCCTTGTGGAACTTACTCGTCACAGACAAGGACAATCTTTATATGAATTGTTCACAAAAAAATGCGCCAAGTGCCAAGGAAAAGGTTTTGTTATTGAAGATTTAAAATTCCAAACTTCAAACGCACAAGCTGAAAATCGTGCAAAAATGAATAAAATTAAAGGTCCTTTTTCGTCTAATTTCTCAAGTGATGATAAGCCAAAACACAACAATAATCAAAAGTTTGATAAAAATAATAAATTTAAAAACAAAAATAATCACAATAATCAAAACAACCAGAACAACAATCAAAACAACAATCAAAACAAGCCAAATGAAAATAAGCAAGAAAATATGCAGGGTGCTGATAACAATTTGAACCCGCAAGATGTTGCTGTTGAAAAGGTAATTACTCCTCAAGTGGTAGATAATCACGTTTCAGAAAATGCCACAGAGCAGGTAAATGTTAAAGATGCCAATCAAAAAGCTAAAAAACCTCAAAGAGGCGCGAAGAAGCCTGTTGATAAAAAAGTCGATGAAGCCGTTGAAACAAAAGTTGAAACTGCAGCGGTAGCAACTGAAACAGTTCAGCCTCAAAATGATGAAGCAAAGGCTAAAAAACCTGCAAAAAAAGCTCCAGCTAAAAAGACAAGAAAGGCAACCAATGAAGAAGCTAGTGAATAAGTTTTTTATATTCTTAACAATTATCGCGTTATCATTTAGCTCTTGCGTGCAGACTTTTGCCAATGAGCCATTTGACACCCTTGGTGAAGAAGAAGATATTGTTGAAGTTCAAGATGTTGTGGTGCCAAATGTTGCACCCGCTTCTGATAACATCTCAAAGCCTGCAGTTATTGATAATGACATTGAAGAAGTTGAAGTTCCTTTAAAAGATGATGAAGGATTGCTAGATATCGTAATTAGATTTTTAAAAGTGATGGGTGCTGTTGTAGTGTCCTCTGTTGCAATATTTTTCATATTGATTGGAATGAAAAAAGTATACGGCGAAGATGCCTTTAAAAAACAGGATGATGAAGAAAAGGCTCACTCTCTGGTGTCTTCTGACAGTAAAAGTGAAGCCTTAAAAACGTTTTTAAATCGCACAAAAGATATGTAACTAAACGGCAATCTCACAAGGCGGGCCTTGTGTATCAAGTAATGTTTTTACAATTTTTGGCATTTGGCATACAAATGAATACTTTGAAAGATCAATTGAGCATTCTTTGCAATTTGAATTAATTGAATAGCACTCATACGCTTGAAGGGTCCAGTTTTGAGTAAGTGAATCTGATACATCGCCATTTGTCTGCGGGATAAATAGTTCGAAATTTCTCATATGTATTCTCCTTTTGCGCTACACCTATTAATATTTTAAACTTATTTTTTGCGCTTTTTATCCTACGCATACATTAGTATTGTAAAAAATGTTACATATACTTGCCCTTGGATACTCTTTTTTGTAGAATAATATTCATAGATACGAGAAGGTTTATGAAAGATAGAGTTAAATTACTAATAATTTTAATTTGCCTCGTGGCATTTTTAATAGTTTTTCAAAACTATTTTAGACCAATTTATGCCGTAATCTTCCTTATTGTGTTTATGTCTTTGTATATGATTTATATGTACTTATCAATTAAGCACCAAAGGCGTAAATTAAGAAAAAATCCTTATGTGCCAAATGAAAATTATAAGCCATTTGTAACAATAATGATTCCATCTCACAATGAGCTTGAAGTTGTTGAAGAAACTGCTAAAAACATGCTTGAAATTGACTATGACAATTGTGAAATCATAATGATTGATGACAGGTCAACTGATTCAACCCCTGAAATCCTGCAAAAATTAGCCAATGAGCACGATAAAATTCAATGCATGATTAGAAATAAGGATGCTTTCCCTGGAAAGTCTGCTGTTCTAAACGATGCTATGAAAATTGCAAAGGGCGATGTCATTCTTGTTTTTGATGCGGATGCTAGAGTGGCCCCTGATTTTATTAAACTTATGCTACCAAAGCTAGAGCCAGAAGGAATTGGTGCTGTTCAAGCAAGAAAAAATATTATTAACGCTAAGCAAAACTTTTTAACGGCATGTCAGTATAACGAATATGTTTTTGATTCATATCTTCAAATAGGAAGAGATGCCGTAAAGGGCGCTGTTGAACTTCGTGGTAATGGCGAAATGATTAAAAGAGAAGCACTTGAAGATATTGGTGGCTGGAACAATTTCACAATCACTGATGACCTCGATATGTCTACTCGTTTGCATATTAAAGGTTGGGACATTCGTTTTTGTCCTGACGCTATTGTAAATGAAGAAGGTGTTGTGTGCTTTGGCCCTCTTGTCAGACAAAGAAGAAGATGGATTGAAGGCAGTATAAGAAGATATCTAGAATTTGCTAAGGACGTATTTTTCTCAAAAGACATGTCTTTAAGAGTAGGTTTTGATTTAATCG
>CAYJMX010000130.1:0-4769 GCA_964371485.1 uncultured Gammaproteobacteria bacterium
GGAATTATGGTTATAATTAAAGTTGCCGTTATTGGACTTTTTGTTTTAACTGGCGCATTTTATGTTAAACCAGAAAACTGGACACCTTTTGCACCAAATGGATTTGAAGGAATCTTTATGGGTGCGTTCATTATATTCTTCGCCTACATTGGTTTTGATGCCATTGCAACGGCGGCAGAGGAAACAAAAAATCCTCAAAAAAACTTACCAATCGGCATTATCGCTTCTTTGGCAATCTGCACAGTAATATATGTCCTTGTGGCACTGGTTTTAACAGGCATGCTTCCAATAGGACAAATTGATACGCACGCGCCAATAGCTCACGCTATGAGATATGTAGGTCAAGACTGGGTTGCTGGCTTGATCTCGCTTGGTGCTTTAACTGGGTTAACTTCAGTATTATTAGTATTAATGCTTGCTGGCACAAGAATTTTATTTGCAATGAGCAGAGATGGTTTCTTACCAAAAATATTAAAAACGGTACACAAAAAACATAATACACCTCACATTTTAACAATATTTGTGGCAATCATATGCGTTATAGGTTCACTATTTTTAAACATATCAACAGCCGCAGAGTTGTGTAACTTTGGAACATTCACATCATTTATTATCGTATGTGTGGCAGTTCTTATCTTAAGAAAAACTGATCCAAACAGAGAAAGACCATTTAAAGTTCCATTCTCGCCACTATTCCCGATATTAGGTATAATTTGCTGTGGCGGATTAATGATTTATTCTATGCAATTTCTGACAACTTCAAGAGTGCTTTTCCCTCTTTGGGTAGTTCTTGGAATGTTTTTATACTTTGGCTATAGCTATTCTAAACAAAGAAAAGCTGAAAAAAACAAGGAAGACTAGATAGTGATAAATAACGTCAAAACCCTTATAGGAAATATGTTGCTGAAGAAATCAGCAGACGAGATATTAAACACAGCCAAAAAAACAGAGTTAAAAAAGACTCTTCAAGCGCATCATCTTATTATTCTTGGTATAGGTGCTGTTGTCGGTACCGGAATTTTTACCATTGTAGGTAGTGCTATTGTTGGAAGCACAGAAGGCGCGGGCGCGGGCCCAGCCATAGCTTTATCTATGTTGCTAGCAGCAATAGCCAGTGTATTTTCTGCACTTTGTTATTCTGAAATAGCTGCGATGTTCCCTGTAGCGGGTTCAGCGTACACTTACACCTATATTACAATGGGTGAATTTATGGCTTGGATTGTAGGCTGGATATTAATGCTAGAATACGCTATTGGAAATATCACTGTTGCAAGCGCGTGGAGCGGGTATTTCACCCAATTTTTAAGAGGCTTTAAGCACGTATTGCCTGATTTTATTGTAAATTTTCCAATCTGGCTAAGAAATGACTATAGAACAATATTAAATATGTGCGAAAAATATGGACAAGACGCACACGACATTATGCCATTTATTTTTGGCAAAATACCTTTTGCAATTAACTTGCCAGCTATTTTTATAGTATTAATCGTTACTTTAATTCTAATTAAAGGCGTTAAGGAATCAACAAAATTCGCCGGCGTTATGGTTACAATAAACCTGTTTATAATTATGACATTTGTCATTGTAGGCTCTCAATATGTTAAACCAGAGAATTGGAGCCCATTTTTACCAAATGGATTTGAAGGCGTTTTCCTTGGTGCGTTCTTAATTTTCTTTGCATACATCGGTTTTGACGCTATATCAACGGCGGCTGAAGAAACACAGAACCCACAGCGCGATATTCCAATTGGCATTATAGGAACATTAGTTATTTGTACAATTTTATACATAGCTGTAGCCCTTGTGCTAACTGGTATGGTGCCGTTTCAATCTATTGATATTCAAGCTCCGATAGCAGCTGCTATGAATTATGTTAACAAAAACTGGTTCGCTGGTTTAATCTCAGCGGGCGCCATAGCGGGTCTGACTTCAGTCTTACTTGTTTATCAAATGGGTACAGTAAGAATTTTATACGCTATGAGTAGAGATAAGTTCTTGCCAAGAATTCTTAGAAAAGTAAACAGAAAATCAAGAGTACCAGAAACAATGACATGGCTGTGTGCCTTAATTGTAATTGTTGGCGCATTGTTTATGGATTTAAATATATCAGCGGAACTTACAAACTTCGGAACTTTTGCTTCATTTATTGTAATTTGTGCCATTGTTCTAATACTTAGAAAAACAGACCCAAACAGAGAAAGACCGTTTAAAGTACCATTTGTACCACTTTTTCCAATACTAGGTATTTTATTCTGTGGCGGACTTTCAATATATTCTTTAAAAATGCTTGAAACAAGTTCAATCCTTTTCCCACTTTGGATTTTAGCCGGAGCAATAATATACTTCGCTTATGGCTATAAATCACTTAGGAAAAAGGGTAAATAAAATATTTTAAAAGCCTCCAAAACTAGGAGGCTTTTTCATTTCTTGACTTATAATTTATTAAGATTTTATTTCATAAATTGCATTAACTACATCTGGATCCCACTTGATTTCACTTTCAGATTTCAAGATATCAAGCGCCTTTTTGGTTTCTAGCGCCGGTCTTTGTGGACGATCCTCGCAAAGTGCACAGAACGCATCAGCCACGGCTATAATTCTTGAACCAAATGGGATAGATCTTCCAGATAATCCCTCTGGAGCGCCCTCACCGTTGAATCTTTCACGCTGATAGTGAATATATGGAACAACTTCAGACATAAAGTTTATACTCATAAGCAAACTCACACCAGCATTAGGATGGTCTTGCAATTCTTCCCACTCTTGTTTAGATAACTTATCTGTTTTGATAAACAATTCTTCACTCAAAGTGATCTTGCCAATATTTTGCAATAAGCCAGCATAATATATTAAATCTGTTGTTTTTTCATTCAGCTTAAAGAACTCACAAATTTCTTTTGAAAGACTGGCAACGTTTCTTGAATGGTTGTTTTCATACTTGCCTTTACAATCAACGGCGTCTGCCAACTGCTCAACAAAAGCTTGTTGCTGAACACCAAGGTCACCAATTATAGCGGTCATTTGCGCACGAACATTTTGTAACTCACTTGTTGAAACAATTTTTTGAGATATCAGTCTTTGAACCTCATCAATAAGTTTTTGTAAACCTAAAGAGGTAACAAAAAGCCCTGCTGTAATTTTAGCAAGCTGAATAAACTGGTCCTCAAGAGGTTTGTCAATATCTCGCACAAGTTCAATGGCACCGATGCATTCAAAATTATTTTTCATTGGGAAAATAGAAATATGCTTTCCATCTTTTTCAATAACGATATCTTTTTCATTTTTGTGAGATTCGACAATATAATCTTTGACTTCAACATTTGTCTTTTCACAAGAATTTCCCTTAAGGGAAAGCGCTTCACCTTTTTTACAAAGGAAAATATTACACTCATTTAATGTAAGCATAAGCTTTAATGTCTTTGCTATCGAGTTGTAAATTACAAAATCTTCATTATTTTTAAACCCAAGCAACGACAGGGTATTATCAAGTGAATATATTGAAACGAGCTCAACCAACTGCTCTTTTAAACTTTCGTTTTTATCTTTAACCTTCGTACCGATTTTATCTGCTAAATCTGGATTAATAAGATGCTCTGTTAAAAAATCGCCCAGATTGAGTGCAAATATTTCATCAAGCGGATCACCATCCATTAAATCAATTGAGCGCGAGTATAAAGATACGCCCGATCCACTACCCTCGGTGTCGAAATTCTCTAAGTTTTCCATTTTGGTCTATTCCTATAAAGTATTTATGTATAATTACCCTATCGGCATAAATTTATAAAACTTTTGCGATTTTATAAAAAACTATACTAAAGTTTACAATAAAGCAAACTTTAATTTAATTATGCTAGAATTTGCATATGGAAAATAATAAAATTATTGTTGAAACAAAATATTATAAAATTGAAGAGGAAATTCAACTAGAATGCAACAAAACACTTAAAAGGGTAGAAGTTGCATATGAAACTTATGGCAAACTGAATGAAAACAGAGATAATGCGATTTTAATCTTGCACGCTTTAACAGGTGATGCTCACGCTGCTCATTACCACAGCCAAGAAGACAAAAAAGCTGGCTGGTGGGATGATATGATTGGAAGCAAAAAAGCGTTTGATACGGATAAATATTTTGTAGTCTGTTCAAATATGTTAGGTGGGTGCAAGGGCACAACAGGGCCTTCATCAATAAACCCTGATACAAATGAACCATATGGACTTAATTTTCCAGTTATAACAATGAATGATGTTGTAAATGTTCAAAAAAAATTATTAGATTTTCTTGGTGTCAAAAAAATTATTGTAGCAGGTGGCTCAATGGGCGGAATGCAGGCAATAGAGTGGAATATAGCGTATCCAGAAATGGTTGAATCGACTATTTTAATCGCTACTGCGCCAAGATTGAGTGCTCAAGGTATAGCATTTAACGCGGTAGCTAGAAACGCAATTATATCGGATAAGAATTTTAACAATGGAGATTATTACAACAAAGAACTTCCAGAAAAAGGGCTGTCTATAGCAAGGATGGTGGGACACATTACTTACCTTTGCGAAGAATCAATGCATGAAAAATTTGGCAGGGATTTTAAAGACAAGCCATCATTTGATTTTGGGGTAGATTTTCAAGTTGAAAGTTACTTAGAACATCAAGGAAGAGTGTTTGTAGACAGGTTTGACGCCAATTCTTACTTGTACATTACAAAAGCTGTTGATTATTATGATCCAGCAAGAAAATATGGCTCACTTGAAAATGCCTTTAAAGATGTTAAA
>CAYJMX010000131.1:0-4742 GCA_964371485.1 uncultured Gammaproteobacteria bacterium
ATATTTACCATTAATCATCTGATCAGAAGTAGATTGAGAAAGGTTTAAGTATTCTAATTTTGGTACATTTTCGTACGCTTTAATAATATCAGCAGGAATTGAGCGAACCCAACCTGACATCCTTGTTTTATCGATTAATCCTCTTTCAACAAGTTGCAGGTTACCATTTAAGTAATTCGTCTCATGTCCAGTTGTGGGGAAGCCAAACTCAGATTGATTAACACCCATCTCGTTTAACATGATGTTAATAATAGTTTTTTGCAATTTCGCTAAACCTAATCTTGAAGTTTGTACGCCATCGCGGTTTGTGACATCAACAAATTTAATGTAGTTCACTTTAATGCTCCTCTCGTTTGTAAAGTTTTATGATTTAAAGCCCACCTTGGGCAACTAATTGGGTTTACAAGTGTTATCATATTACAATAACAATGTCATTTTTGCAAATATGACAAGGGAGTGAAAAATGAAGACTCAAGCTATATCTAGCTATACGCCAACTTTACAAAAGAATAATATTCTAGATCAGCAACAAATTATTGCAACTCTTGAAAAAAAACGACTTGAAAAAGGCGAAAGCAAAGCTGAAAAAGTTGAAAAAGCACTTCTTCCTGCTGCAATTGGTTCATTTTTAGCACTTGATGTTATAGCTGCCAAAAGGCCATCGTCAAAGGTACTAGCGGCTCTTGGTGGACTTTTATCATTTGCTTTAATTGATAAATCTTTTGATGCCTCAACTGCTATTATTAATAAACTTGATGGCAACAACGGGCAAAGGCCAAGCGCATCAAACGCCATAGCGCAAATAGCAGGTGGCTTTGGAATATTTACCCTAGCAAAAAATGGAATTAAAAAAGGAATTGGCTATTTTGCACAAAAAAATCCAGCCAAAATTGAACAATTTGTAAAACAATCAGCCTCTTTTGATAATGCTGTATCAAACTCAAATATTGGCAAATCGTTCGCAAAACACGTGTCAGAGCCTATTTCAAAGTTTGTTTCCAAGCATCCAAACATTTTTAACGGCATTAAAAAACATGCCGGCTTAGGAATTCTTGCTGGATATTTTGTGGCAAGCTCCATGCTTTCAAACAAGGTTCAACAAGAGAAAGTAGATTTTTATAAAGAAAATATAGACAAAATTTAAAAGAAGTCTAGTTTTATTTTATTTTTTTAAACATTAAAAATGGAGTGTATTAAATACACTCCATTTAATTTGTCATTATCTTGCTGGCAACTAAACTAAGATATCAAGATTGCCACCAGAATCTCTTAATTTTTGAGCGCTTGAATCAAGCGAATTAATCAAGTCTTGGTTTTCCCTTACAACTTGAGAATCTTGAGCTTTAATGGCATCAGACAATGATTGAATTAAAATTTCTGGATTAAAGTTTTGCTCAAAGTCAGATGTCATTCTTAGTGTCCAGTTACCCTCAGAAGTCCCTGGGGTATTATATCTTTGCTCCATGCCTAATAGATCTGTCCAGAAGATTTGAGCACGCTGAGCAGGAGATGTGAACAATTCAGTGAATTTCTTTTGTACAAGTCCTTGTTTGTTTCTCTCTGGCGTGTGCGGATTTGTATCAAATCTATATTTATCAAATTCAGCTTGTTTTTGATCACCAGTGGCGCTAGGGTGCATAGAATTCTCAGTTGCTTGCCATAGTTTATGGTTGAATTCATCTTTTCCATAAATATTATTTACATAAGTATTCAGTGGAAGAGTATCATGCGAACCTGGCATAATAGTGTCCATTTTCTTTGCATCTTTAGAATTATGATACTGAAGAACAACCATGCCACCAAGGCCTAGTCTATTAAACGCGCGATTAGCGTGATCAGGTATTGAACCTAAATTCTCACACATAATGTCATTTTTATTAACGCCTTCATTCTCACAAGCTGGAATGACGATATCTTCTAAAATTGCACCAAATCTTCTATCAGAATCATGCCTGTTTCTTGGGATTGCGTATTGTCTTAACTCATGGTTATTTTCTGATGAGAACAATCTGCCCGCCGTATTTTCAGCTGGAGAGTTTTTGTAAACAAAAGGATCGATAAGACCAACAATATGGTCAATTCTTATACCACCTTGATTATCACGAGCAAGCTTTGCGCATTTATCGTATAAAAGTTGTCCGGCTTCACCGTATGAGCCATCTCGGTTGAATAATTTTGCAGGATTTAATACAGGAAAGCCCCACGCTTGGCCCTCTGGGTTACCATGTTCTGGTGGACATCCCATTTTATAATCATTTAAAAATGCCTTTGGGTGCGCCCAAACTTCTTGATTTGAAAAGGCAACAGGATTATCACCTTGAGTTTTTATACCTTCTTGCTGAAACGCCCTAACGCCTTCATTTCTTGCCTTTGTAGCAAGCATATCAGTGAAAAAGAATTTCTCAATCATATCAGCATTTTCATATTTAATTTGGTTAATTAAATGCTGGTTATCATCAGCGTATAAATTAGCATACTCACTTGGCCAATTTTTATAATAGTCATTGCCAAATTTTTCAGTTAAAACGCTATAAATTGCGTATGGCTCAAGTATTTGTTTATTTTCTTGCATGTGCTGCTCAAGCGCTTCTGCCATTGCAAAAACACCGTCAAGCTCTTGTGGATCTTGAACTAAATCTGGATTTTGCGCTTTTAAAATCATATTAGAATAAGCATTATCAATTGCCTTATTCACGCTGTCACGAGCGTATTTATAGTCACCTTTTTCATTATTTTTTGCAACATTATCATCAACTATTGATTGATATAAATTTTGATTTAATAATGAGCCATTCTCTGGCTTAGTTAGATTCTCAAGGTCTATAATTAGCGGATTATAAACAAAAGAATTAGTAACATAAGGAGAAGGGTCATGCTCAGGACGCATACCTTCTGGATCAAGCTGAAGAGCAGAAAATCCATATGTTTTTAAGAATGGTAATAACATATTTCTAGTTGAATTGCTGTACATAGAGCCTATACCGATGTCTTTTCCATCCTCAGATGGTGCTGATGCGTTATGTATAATAAGCTCCAACTTTTTATCACCCAAAACATGCAAAGCTTTATTGATATCTTTGCTCAACTTTTCTTTTGAAATGGTATCGTCTTTCTTCGCGCCGAAACTAACATTGCGCAAATTTTGACTAACAGGATTAACTAACAACACAAACCTCCTTTTAGTATATTAAATTGTCTTGGAATGAAATTCCATTACTATATTAAACCTCGTAAATAAAAATTGTGCCACTTTTTAATGTTAATTTATGTAAAGAAAAAAATTTTAGATATATAGTTAAAAAACGTATATTTACAAAAACATATTACTTTTTTTGTTAACTAATTTAAATAAACTAAGACGAAACTCAAAAAAAATGTTATAGTATAAAAATAAAGTGTTCTTTTTACATTCAATATTTTTTGTAAACGAATGTAAAAAAAAATAAATAAGTAGCAAAAAAAAGTAAATATTCTGAATCAACTTTTTTTTATTGAGATAAGGTTAGTTTTATTTTAACTTAAAAAAATTATGTGTGACAGAATATTCTTTGGAGGAAAACAAAGTAATGACAATTAGTGTGAACAACAGAAAGAAACAAGCAAAAAAATCTTTTGAAGAGCTTATTAAAGATCTTAAAGGTTCAAGCTCAGAAAAAGTTCGTTATAATGCAGCTAGAGTTCTTGGCGAAATGGGCGATTTTAACGCCGTAGAGCCACTTATTGATGTATTAAAAAATGACAAAAACGGTTCTGTAAGACTATATGCAGCTCGTGCACTTGGTGAACTAGGTGACACAACAGCTACAGTGCCTCTTATTGAATCACTTAGAGAAGATCGCAACGTGGACGTTCGTGTTCGTGCGGCTCGTGCATTAGGCCGTTTAGGTGGCGCTATTGTGGTTGAGCCTCTTGTAGAAGCATTGAACGATGAAAACCCACAAGTATGTATTACTGCAACAGATGCGTTAATTGAAATTGGCGACGTTGCAACGGATGCTTTAATTGAGTCACTAGATCATACAAAAGTGAACGTAAGATGTGACGCTACTCGTGCGCTAGGTGAAATCGGCAACAAAAAAGCTGTTGATAAAATCATCGAAATGCTTAAAGATGAGTGGGTAAATGTTAGAATTTACGCTGTTACATCATTAGGCAAATTAACAGATACAAAAGCTGTTCCAGCTTTAATTGAAGTAATGAAAAATGTTGAAGAAAATGACCTTGTAAGAGCGGGTGCTGCAGCAGCATTAGGTGTTCTTAGAGATCAAAGAGCATTGCTTCCATTACGTGAATTAATCATTCAAGCTGAAGAGCTTGGTGAATTAGAAGACACTGCTTTAAAATCTTTCAAAAAGATTATGGCTGCAAACTGGGAAACAATCCCTGGTGCTGCTCCAACTAAAAAGCCAGCTTTATTCTAAGAATAACAAAACTATTAAAACCACTTGAACAAAAGTTTGAGTGGTTTTTTTAATGCTATTTTAAATCATAAATTCTAGTGTAGTTGTGATAATTTTCAAAAACTTTTTTAATATAATTTTGAGTTTCAATATATGGAACATCTTCCACAAATTCATCAAAATCAGAACTAGGATGGTTTTGCTTCCATCTTAAAACGCTCGCCGCTCCACCATTGTAAGACATTGTGGCATACATTTCTTCATTTGAGAACATTTGCTTTAACTGTGAAAGATATTTTGTACCAAGTTCAATATTAAACTTCGCATCATACAAATCATTTG
>CAYJMX010000132.1:0-904 GCA_964371485.1 uncultured Gammaproteobacteria bacterium
AGATCCATTTGCAACCAAGGTCGCAAAGTCCGAAACTTAGGCACCATTTTAAAAGACCCTCTTCAATGTGGGTCTTTTTTTATTGTTCGAAATCGAACCTTGGACATAAGATCCATTTGCAACCAAGGTCGCAAAGTCCGAAACTTAGGCACCATTTTAAAAGACCCTCTTCAATGTGGGTCTTTTTTTATTGTTCGAAATCGAACCTTGGACATAAGATCCATTTGCAACCAAGGTCGCAAAGTCCGAAACTTAGGCACCATTTTAAAAGGCAGTCATAGACAGGCTTTTAGTATTTTTGAAACGAGCCTTGGGCTTTCCCATTATTGCTCATTGATACTACATTTATAAATTTCTTAATTTTTCTAAATTTTTTGTCAAGGCACTGATATCATTTACCAGAATTTCTGAAGTTATCTCTGAGTCAGTCGGAATAGCTTTATCACTTCTAGAAATTATAAATTTTGGCTTTAAAAGACCCTTTGCATGAACTGTTATATCGAAATCGTCATTTCTTGAAGCACTAATTGTATCGTCTAATTTTTGAATCATACCCTTAAACATATCTCGAGTCATTTCTACTTGTTTTTTAACTCCATTTTCAACTATACTCGCTTTTGGGTATTTACCATTGTCAAAAAGGTCTTCATACGCTTTTAACGTTGCTTTCTTATAGAATTCTCCCTTTGGTGTAAATTTAATTGCCATACCAAAATTAGTATTTGATCTGTTTTGAGAATTATAATAACTGTTAACTGAATTAATTTTCATGAAATTTTCCCTCTTACTTCTTGTTGGTTAGTTAAAAACGAAAAAAAAGGAAATTTGCTGGCTTTTTTTTAAATGTTACAAAATTTTACAAATTTGTTTATCCAATAAAATTGAAAATTTATCATTTTCTGCG
>CAYJMX010000132.1:914-2535 GCA_964371485.1 uncultured Gammaproteobacteria bacterium
GGTAGAGCAAGGGACTGAAAATCCCTGTGTCCTTGGTTCGATTCCGAGACGCGGCACCATTTTAAAAGACCCTCTTCAATGTGGGTCTTTTTTTATTGCTCGAAATCGAACCTTGGATATAAGATCCCTTTGCAACCAATGTCGCAAAGTCCGAAACTTAGGCACCAAGTAGCTTGAAAATTGATTTTTAAATGACATCTATGCTAAAATCTGGACAAGCAATATCGATATAAATAAAATAGGGAAACAAGATGGAACAATATTTTTATGAAGCGTTTCAAAATTTAAAAAGATTGGGGCCAGGAAGTGAAGAATCAACCCTGAGGGCTCTAAAATACATTAAGCCTGATAAAAATATTAAAATTTTAGATGTTGCCTGTGGAGTTGGTACACATACCTTTATACTTGCAAAACACTTGCCCAATGCCACAATTATCGCAATTGATAATAACCAGAAATACATTAACCAGCTAAACCTTGAAGCACAAAAAGCAGGTCTGTCAAACAGGGTGATAGGCAAATGTATGTCGATGTTTGAAATGGATTTTGCCTTTGAAGATTTTGATTGCATATATTCTGAAGGCGGAATCTATATTGCAGGGTTTTCAAATGGCCTTAAAGACTGGAAAAAATATTTAAAACCAAATGGTACTTTTATCTGTAGTGAAATTTCTTGGATAAAAGATGAACCATCAAAAGCAAGTAAAGAATTTTGGTGTGAAAGGTATCCCCAAATTGACAACGTCGAGAACAAGGTTAAAATAGCTGAAAAAATAGGCTACTCAAAAATTAATACCTTTATATGCCCAAAAGCTGACTGGCTTGATAATTATTATTTGCCGCTTGAGAAAAATTTAAAATCAATGCAGAACAAGTATCAAAATAACAACGAGGCAATTGAAGTAATCAATATGATAAAAGCCGAAATTGATTTATACAAAAATAACAGTGATGATTATAGCTATGTATTCTATGTTTTAGAAAATTCAAAATAAAAGATATTGTATTCACGTTTAAAATCATGTGTAATGTCCATTATTTCTCATGTCTAACCTTAGATATAAGACCTATTTATCTTAATCTGGCTCTTGGCCATCATGGTCTTGCCAGACACACTCAATAAATTTAATTTCACTAAACTTTGCATTAAATGACGAATCCTCTGGAGAGCAAGCGTAAATTCCAACACTAACCTTGTCGTCAGCTTTAAACATGTGAAATATTCGCATTTGTTTATAATTTATTCCATCAAGTGAATTCTCAACTAAAAAATCATTTTCACGTCTTGATAACCTATAGTGCATAAATTTTTGAGTGGCAGCAATATCTGTTGTTGCCCAATCACTATAACCATTATTTGTAACAACGCTTCCAAGGCGTTGAAATTCTTCGTTTTCATATTCAATACTTGCTTTAAGCCAATTCTCGCCATCTTGATAAATCATCACCCCACACTGATCATAGCGATGCTTTGAATCAAATTCGACTTTAAGCTGAAAAGTAAATCTTTTTTTCTCAACTTCACATAAAAGTGCAGGAGCGTTATCATTTTGATAGCCATAATATGTGCGTTGCCAAAAATCTGTATGCGCTTGTGTTTGAATAGTTATGCCATCATCTT
>CAYJMX010000132.1:2551-3409 GCA_964371485.1 uncultured Gammaproteobacteria bacterium
ATACACTCTTGGCTCGTTTATCCATTTTAAATTTTCAAATTTCATATCTATCCTTAAGTACTGCAACGCTATAATGTGTCTTTATGCCACATTATACAAGACTTTAAACAAAAGGTGTATATAGGCAGATTCTCTACTCTTGAGCAAAATCTTCAGGGATCTTTGGGCTCAAAATTCCTTCAGATAAAATATTAACAGATTTTGAAGAACCTACAATGTTCTCTTTAAGGGCATTTCGTTCATCAGGCCTTAAGCCATTTGTTTTATCTCTAAATATTTCAATAAGTTTATCAAAATATTTTTGAATATTTTTCTGCATATCAGGCTGATGCCTATCAATCCAAGTCCTATGGGACATATTGCCTCTTGTATTGTTACACTTAGCGCACTGACCAAGGTAATTTGCCAAGTCATCTTTTCCCACTTTGTAATTAGCATGGATGTCATTCATAGGTTGGTGCTTCGCCTTATTTTTGTGTTTCTTTTTAAGTTTATATTTAGACTGCGGCTTAATGTGTTCAATAGTTGCACCTGAAGGGTCCAAGAGTCTCATTGCAATCTCATCATTGCGTCTTCTAGAGTACTTAACTACAAAAGATTCTACAGAAGAAACCGACTGCGGGAACTCATGCGCCATTTCCATAAGTTTCGCTTTTGACCTGTGGCTTGGAATATCATCGAGTGCTTTCTCTAGTTTTTCTAAAAATGTTTTACGTTTAAAAACTTTTGTTTCATCTTCGCTCACATTTTGAATATACACTCTAGTTTTACCCAAGACTTCAAATGCCTTTTGTGTTTGACTTTCTGGAAGAAGAGATAGGTCTTCTGTAATTCTGTCCAAAATTTCATTTTGCACAT
>CAYJMX010000132.1:3419-4711 GCA_964371485.1 uncultured Gammaproteobacteria bacterium
AATACAACAACTGCATCCTCACTGTGAGCGCGCAAAGTTTTTTGCAAATCTTTGTATTCATGCGCATCTAAAAGTTCAAAAACGCATCTTTCTACTGGCCTAAGTTCATTTTTATGTGGTCTTATAATATCTAAACACTCTTCACCACTTTTAGCGTTTGCGATTTTACCCTTCAAGCTTCTAATTTTAGTCTGAGGTATCATATCCACCCCACAAGAAGAACAAGGAACGCTATCAAGACTTTTTAATAAATATGCATACTCATTTGATGCACCAGTGAAAACTAATGGGTGATATAGATTTGAAAGTTCTTTGATTTGAGGATTTGTAACACCAGAAGTCGGAGCTTTTTTTTGTTCAACATTGGGGTTAATAAAATTCCTAGCTGGAAAGTACCCGCCAATCACACTTATCTTCATATCATCTCCCGTCACATTTTTATATAAACATACAAAACATGAAATGAGATTTTTTTGCTAGTAAATTACAAAAACATAATAAAAAAACGTCTTATCTCTAAGACGTTTTTTTAGTTTTTGTCACTACCTAAATACAGGTTTTTCGACTTTTATAATGCATTCATTTGCAGTGTTTACAGATTTATCACACTCGCTCAATATTTGTATAGTATTTTCTAGCGCATTAGCAGGTGTGCAATACTCACCAGATAACAATCCAGACTGACACGCCGCCTTTCTGTACGGCAAGTTGTACTGAATTGGAACATATTCTTTACCACCAGATGCCATATCAGAAGCCCTATGGATACTAACAGACAAATATCTTGTATCATTAGCGCCATCAGATTTTTTCGCTGGCACTATTGTATTTATGCTTGGCATAATTTCAAATTCATAGACGTCATTATTGATTTTTTCACTACCTGAAGTGCCATCTACATCGACATAGATTTTAAAATCAAGCAAACTTGTACTTTCAACAGGCTCTGGAAGAGTAATTGCAAAGTTTAATTTAGGATCAGCACCACCATTAGGATCAATAACCCAATTATCCTCACCAGATTGGAATGCTAGCGGTGCGTTCGCTCCACCCGTTACACTTGTCCAAGCGTCGTAGGTTGTACCATCAATCGCTACAGATGTTGGCATTGTCAATCTTGGCTTATCATCAGTTACAGTCAACCAATCGCTGTTACCATTTTCAAATGCTAGCCTTGGTGGCTCGTTGTCTACAATGCCCACTTTGTTTTGAATGCCACTGTTTAGCCAAGCACTTTGACCATCAACAGAAGTCGGGAAGACAAGTGTTGGGTTGGGATAATAATCTGCATA
>CAYJMX010000133.1:0-4652 GCA_964371485.1 uncultured Gammaproteobacteria bacterium
TAGCATATTTTTCTCTAATTTCTGGGTTTTCGCTTAATAAATTAACGCAAAGCATAAGCATATCATCGAAATCAAGAGCGTTATTGAGTGCCAGTTGTCTTTCGTATTCATAATAAATTTGTGCGATTTTATCACTTTTATAGTCTTTAGCGTAAGTTGAAAATTTATGCGCATCTTGCATTTTATTTTTGGCGTTTGAAATGATTGATTTAATCATTTTTGGTTCGAATACTTTTTCATCTAAATCAAGTTTTTTAAGCGCATTTTTAATTATAGTCTTTGTATCAGAATCATCATAAATTACGTAATTATTGTTCCATGAGCGACCATCTTTTGTTTTATAGCTCTCTAAATCTCTTCTCAAGATTCTTCCGCAGATGTTGTGGAAAGTTCCTACCCACATTCTTTTTACAGTTTCTTCACCTAGATATGATGATAATCTGTGTTGCATTTCTTTTGCTGCTTTGTTTGTAAATGTAACAGCTAAAATGTCATACGGGCTGACTCCTGATTGAACAAGGTTTGCAATTCTTGATGTTAATACCTTCGTTTTACCTGAACCCGCTCCTGCAAGTATCAATATAGCGCCATGTTTTTCTATTACAGCTTCATTTTGCTCATTGTTAAGGTTTTTTAAAAATTCTTGTGTAGCGCTCATAGTGTGTAAAATATCCTCTTTTAAATAAAAGACTTTCCCAAATCAAGAAGTCATGATAATATAATGAATTATAATATAAAAATTAAAAACAAGGAAATTAAATGAGCGATTCTGAAAATAGCAAACAACATTCGATTATGGTACCACTTGATGATATGGATAAAATATCGGAAGAGGATATAAACAAAGTAGACACACTGGCGCAAGAGCTTGCAACTATTAGACAAAGTGCAAAAAGAATTGCGATTATTGGTTCAAGAAACCTTACAATCACGCACCAACAAATCATTGAAACACTTACAATGAGCCTTGTTTCTCAAGGAAATACAATCATTACTTCTGGCGGTTCTTCAGGTACAAACGCAGCGGCTATACGTGGCGCTATGAAGTCAAATCCAGAAAAATTAAAAGTTATATTACCGCAGACTATTGGCCAACAGCCATCTGATGTTCAAGACCAATTAATTGGTGTTCCAAACATTGTTGAGCATCCAGATAGAGCTATGATGACACTTGCTGACGCTTCACGCGTTTGTAACCGTGAAATTATTACTGAGTGCCAACAGCTAATCTGTTTCTTGTCACACACGTCAAATACATTACACAAAGCTGTTGATTTTGCTGAAGAATCACACAAGGTTGTAACTGTATTTTATCTAGACTAATACATTTGATTGAAATTATTTTCTAATTAACAAAAAAATTTCAATCTAACCTATAATAAACTTAGTTTTATTAATATAGGGGTATTTATGACAGATATCAATTTACAAGAAAATGAAGGTTTGACAGTCCAAATCATTGGACCTGTTGTTGACGTGAAATTTGACCATGGGCACTTGCCTGAAATTTATGATGCGCTAGAAATCTACAATGATAATAATGAAAAAACTACACTTGAAGTGCAACAGTTGCTTGGAGAGAACACCGTAAGAGCGGTTGCAATGTCTTCAACTGATGGACTTAAAAGAAATATGAAGGTTATTAACACCTCAAATCCTATTAAAGTTCCTGTTGGAAAAGCCGTTTTAGGTAGAATTACAAACGTTCTAGGTGAGCCTGTTGATAACGCTGGTTCTATCGATGCTTCTGATTTTCTTCCAATTCATAGAGAATCTCCAAAGCTATCTGAACAAAATACAAATGTTGAAATCCTTGAAACTGGTATCAAAGTAATCGACCTTTTAATGCCATATCAAAAAGGTGGTAAAATCGGACTATTTGGTGGTGCTGGTGTAGGTAAGACGGTATTAATCCAAGAATTAATCCACAATATCGCGATGGCGCATGATGGCGTATCGGTTTTCGGTGGTGTAGGCGAGCGTACACGTGAAGGTAATGACCTTTACCATGAGTTTAAAGATTCTGGAGTATTAGATAAAGTAGCACTTATTTTCGGGCAAATGAATGAGCCTCCAGGGGCTCGTATGAGAGTTGGTCTATCAGCTCTTACGACTGCTGAATATTTCCGTGACACAGCAAAGCAAGACGTATTATTGTTTATTGATAATATCTTCAGATTCGTACAAGCGGGTTCTGAAGTTTCAGCCTTACTTGGGCGTATGCCATCTGCGGTAGGTTATCAACCAACACTAGCGCAAGAGGTTGGTGAATTACAAGAGCGTATCACATCAACTAAAGAAGGCTCTATTACATCTGTTCAGGCAATTTATGTACCAGCGGACGACTTAACAGATCCGGCTCCAGCGACTACATTTACCCACTTAGATGCTTCAACGGTATTATCTCGTCAAATCGCATCTTTAGGTATTTACCCTGCAGCTGATCCACTTGAATCATCTTCTCGTGCGCTTGATCCAAACGTTATTGGCCATGAGCACTATGGAGTAGCAAAAAAAGTATTAGAAATTCTTCAAAAATACAAGGATCTTCAAGATATTATTGCAATTCTAGGTATGGATGAATTATCTGAAGAGGATAAATTGACTGTAAACCGTGCAAGAAAAATTCAAAGATTCTTATCTCAACCATTCTTTGTTGCAGAGCAGTTCTCTGGAGTTAAAGGAAAATATGTAAAGCTAGCTGATTCAATTAAAGGCTTCTCTGAAATTATTGAAGGAAAGCATGATGATGTTCCAGAGCAAGCGTTTTATATGGTTGGAACAATTGAAGATGCTCTTGAAAAAGCGAAAGCAACTGCTGTAGAGTAGGCATTTAGATAGGATTTTTCTATGAATGAAAATAATAATAAGATTAAATTAAAGATTATTACTCACGACAAAGTTGTTTTTGAAAATGAAGTTGAAGAGCTTTATGTTCAAACGACAGAGGGAAGAATTGGCATTTTGCCAAATCACGTTCCTGTTGTTTGCGCTCTTGACATTGGTTGCTCTAAAGTTAAGATGAAAGAAGAATCAAAATGCATTACAACTATGGGTGGCGTTTTGCAATTCAGCGAAAATAATGCGACGATCTTAACAGATATTGCTGAACTCGATTGTGACATTGACGCTGTGCGTGCTAAAGAAGCCATGGAGCGTGCGCAAAAAAGAATGAGTGGCTTAAAAGACAAAAAAGATATTCTTCGCGCTCAAATGGCACTAGCTAAAGCAATGGCTAGAATATCTGCTCAAAAAAAGAATTTTTAATATTTAATCGCAACATAATTAATTTTAAGATGGTCCTTTTCAACTGATGAAATCGACCATCTTAAAGCTTTTAAACCTTGTTGTTCAATCTGTGACTCAATTTCTTTTGGGTCAAGATTTTCTTTTTTAATCTTAATAATATCTTCTACAAGTTGCACTATAATAGCATCCCAGCGATACAAGCAGACATGTATGAAGTTAATGTACCGCATATTAGTGCTCTCATACCAAGTCTTGCTAGGTTTTTTCTGATGCTTGGTGCGATTTCGCCGATACCACCTATTTGCATGGCAACTGAACCGAAACTTGCAAAGCCACATAGAGAGAACACAGCAATTATGAAACTCTTATCTGATAGCATACTTTTTACTTGCATTAAATCCATATAGGCAATGGTTTCATTCAACACAAGTTTTGTACCCATAAGTTCCCCTACAATGCTTGCTTGATTCATTGTAACGCCCATAAGGTATGCAAATACTGCAAACACTTTTCCTAATAGTACTTTTAGTGATAGGTTTTGAAGGTCTATTCCGATACCTGTAAAGTTCCAATGTAATTTTGTGTATAATAGTTGTCCAAATGAGCCTAGAATCCAATCTATCATCGCAATTAAACCAACTAGTGCCACAAGAAGAGCAATAACCGAGAATGATACTCTCATACCTTCAACTGCACCTTTTGCTATCGCATCAAACACGTTAACACTTGTTTTTCTTTTAGAGACTCTAACCTCGTTTCTTGTTTCTGGCTCCTTATCTTCGGGATAAACTATTTTAGATATCACAAAGGCGCCAGGAGTCGCCATAAGAGAGGCTGCAAGTAGATATTCAGCCGGAACACCCATCCCAACATAAATCGCCATAACGCCTGCTGCAATACAGGCCATAGAACCTGACATTGAAGCTAATATTTCAGAACGTGTTAAGTTTGGAAGATATTGTTTAATCATCATCTGTGCTGTAACTTGACCCACAAAAGGTGTTACAGCATTTGATAACGCTTCAGCACCTGATATATCAAGCAGTTTGCTCATAATTTTCCCTAAAAACGCAACTACACGCTGAATTATGCCATAGTAATATAAAATATTTACAAACATCATTATGAAAATGAACGCCGCACTTAGTTGAATCGCAAATATAAAACCAGAGGATCCAAACAGTTCTTGCATTTTTTCTGGTTCAGAGCTTAGTGCGCCAAAAACAAAGTTTGCCCCTTCAACAGAGAATTCAAGGAATTTTTCAATTAATTTACCTAAAGACTTAAACATCATCTGTCCAAAAGGCACTTTTAAAATAAATACAGCTAATATAATTTGAAGCAAAAGCCCAACGCCTACTGTTTTTAAATTGATTAGCTTTTTATTGTTAGACATCAAAAAA
>CAYJMX010000134.1:0-4641 GCA_964371485.1 uncultured Gammaproteobacteria bacterium
GTCACAAAAGATTAAAGACAAGAAAAATCGCTGGCGAAATAAAACAGTTGCATTTCGAGTATCCCTAGAAGAATGGGAACACTTTGAAACTGCTGTTAAATTATCAGGTCTATCTAAGCAAGATTACTTAATAGCAAGACTTGAACAAAGAGATATTATCGTTCAAGGCAATCCAAGAGTTTATAAAGCATTAAGGGACGAGCTTTCAAAGGTACTTGAAAAATTACAAGCTATTGATAACGCACCAGTAGATGAAGAACTGCTTGCTACAATAAATCTTATAACCATTACTTTAAACGGATTTAAGGAGAAAAATTAATGTTATCTATGCAAACAAAAAGACCGTTCTCATATCACCTACTACCAATAGGTGGAGAACAGTCCTTTATCAAAATCGATACTAAAATTATAACAAATATAATTAAAGTTTGCAATAGATATTTTCACAAGGAGGACGAATGAAGCAAGAAAATATCGCAACACTTATATCCAAGCACTTATTAGAAAGTCCAGAACTATATCCACAAAATGATATAGGGGCATCAAGACTATTTTACAAGTGTTTTCAAAATCGAATTATCTATGTACAAGAAACAAAATGTTGGTATATTTATAAAAAACATCGTTGGGTTAAAGATGATGCTAACTTATCAATTATGGAAATGGGCAAACACTTTGTAATGGCATTTACAAAGCACGCTCTATCTCAGGAAAATGATGATTTAATTAAATTTGCAACAAAACTTTGTAGCAGGGCAAGACGAGAAAGTATTTTAAAAGATGCTTGTTCTATTGCACCAAAAAGTTTAACAGTGTTTGACTCAAACCCACACTTGTTTAATTGTAAAAACGGAACATTTAATCTGATTACCAAAGAACTACAAGCTCATAATCCTGAGGATTATATCACCAAAATATCAAATGTAATTTATAACCCAAACGCTGAGTGTGAACGTTTCAAAACATTCATTAGTGAAATAATGCAGGGCGATGCTGACAATGAAAAATTCTTGCAAAAAGCCTTTGGTTATTCGCTAACTGGAGAAACTTATCTTGAATGCTTTTTCATTTTTTATGGTAGCACAACAAGAAATGGAAAGTCTACATCTTGCGAAACTATATCTCATGTGCTTGGCGATTATTCAGCTCATGCACAAGCAAAAACTGTTGCTAAAAATAATCGTGATGGCTCATCTGCTACACCTGATATAGCAAGACTTAAAGGTGCTAGGTTTGTAACTATGGCAGAACCTGAAAAGGGTTTAGAGATTGATGTTTCGCTTATTAAACAGCTTACTGGTGGAGATAAATATACAGGACGATTTTTAAACGAAAACCCTATTGAGTTCAAACCTGAATTTAAAATATTCATCAACACAAACCACTTGCCACGAGTAAATGACGATACAATATTTACCAGTGAGAGAGTTAAAATTCTTCCTTTTGAGCGACACTTCAATCCTGAAGAACAGGACACTGGACTTAAAGATAAGTTTAAAGAAACTGATATGATAAGTGGTATTTTCAACTGGCTTGTCGAGGGATATTCACTATTAAAATCAGAGGGGTTAGCTACACCAACAGTAGTGCTTGAAGCTACAAAAGAGTATAGAGAAGAAAGTGATACAATCGGTACATTTTTAGAAGATACAGTTTGTATAGCAGATGGTTATAGGCTTCAAACATCGAAATTATATAAGGCATATAAAGAGTGGTCGGCAGATAATGGATATCGCCCACTTAACGTAAAGAACTTTGTAGCAGAAATGAGAAAACGCTATGAAGTTAAACGAAATGGGACAAGGGGCAATGAAATTATTGGAATAGATTTATTGCCTACAAACTGTCCTTGGTGATGGTAGTGTATCAAGTGATAGCAAAAATAAAATAGGGCAGATATTTGTATAAATAACCTAGCTTAAAAGCAATGCTTTTGCTTTCACTTCTATCACTAAAATAAAAATGGTGATACGAGTGATAGATGATATTATGTTTTTAATACAAGGTAAAACAACGATTATATCAACAAGCTAAATAATGCTATCACTCCTGTCACTGCTATCACCAATGCTCCATATCAGGGAGCTGTCAACTTGTTGACTGAGGGTCGTTACTCCCTCGGAGAGCGCAGGCACTATTGATACGCAGTGTCAAAAGTGCTATTGCGTTACTTTTGACAAAAGTAACAAAACCAACGTGACGTTGGATCCGGTATGTGCTTCGCACAAAATATATAGGAGATAAACATTATGAAAAACGTACAGATAAGTTATGAGCTATTTGTAATGCTTGTAAAGTATCATCTTGGCGATGATGATTTATGGCTAGAAGAAATCGAAGCTGGGTTAAGTCAAAAAGTCGATGCTATTATTGCTCGTAATACATACACAAAATATAAAACTGCTGACACGAAAGAAGAACAAGAAAACGCAAGATTAGAATATCTTGATTTGAAGGGATACCATAAAGATTTTAGATGGTGATATTTTCACTTTATCAGCAATATACAGGAGCGTGCCACGCACCTGTAATCTGTAATTAAGGAGGTTGATTTTATTTGAAACGAACTATGAGCATTGCAAAAGGCAAAGGCTCTGTCGGACATAATAATCGTGATTTTAAAGCTGAAAATGTTGATCCAGATAGAGTGCATTTAAACACTTGCTATGCAAATGAAGATTTGAAAAAAGTATATCATAAATTATTTGATGAAGCACTAGAAAATTATAATGCTAAACAAAAAAGAAATGATAGAAAAATCCCTGATTATTATGAAAAAATCCGAACATCAAAGCAAGAGAAATTATCTTATGAAATCATTGTACAAGTTGGTGATTTTGAAGATATGAATGCTAAAAGCGATAATGGAAAAATCGCTGAAGAAATCTTAAAAAAATATATGGCAGATTTTAATAAGCGAAATCCAACGCTATATGTTTTCTCAGCACATCTTCATATGGACGAAGCAACACCACATTTACATATAGACTTTGTGCCTTATACAAGTGGCAATAAACGTGGGTTAGAAACGAAGAATACACTTAAAGGTGCATTAAATCAATTAGGTTTTAACGGAGGAACTAAAAGCAGTACAGAACTTATCCAGTGGCAAGATTCTGAAAAAGAAATTGTTGCAAAAATTATGCTTGAGTATGGCATTGAGTGGGTAAAAAAAGGCTCTAAGCGAAAACATTTATCAGTAGAGCAGTACAAGGCTGAAAAGCGAGCCGAAGAAGTTTTAGAGCTTGAAAAAATTATTGAAGAAAAATCAACAGTGATAGAAAATCTTGATTTGAAAAATGAAGAAATAACTGAGAAAATTTCTGAAAAACAGGAAAATTTAGAACTGTTAGATGATGAATTTGAAAGTAAATCTAAAAAGCTAAAAAAGGTTGAAAGCCAACTTGATAATATGCTCAAAGATACAAAAACCATTGATAACAATGTCCATAAATTCGATGAAGAAGATGAGTGGCAATTACCTGAGCCACCTATTCTAATGACTGCCAGTGCATATAAAGAAAAAAAGGCATTGCCACTTATTACTGCATTAAAAAATTATATTAAAGGACTTACAATTAAATTTGTTAAATTAAAGTCGGAATTTGATAAACAGACAAGACTTATCAAAAATCTTACTAACAAATTAGAACGTGCAGAAACATCTGCAAAACATAAGACTATTAAAAATGATAGGTATAATATCCTAGAAAAAATCTTAGGTCAAGATAAGATTGATGATTTAATTTTAAGCTTTGAAAAGGAACAAATATCAATGCAAACCAACAAAAAATTAAGTAAAGAAAGTGAGAGATAACTTATGGAAAATTTAGAAAAAGAAATCTACAACGAAGAAAACGGATTATGGTATACATTAGCTGATGATGGGTGTTACTATCCTAATTTAATGCTACCAAAAGAAGAAAATATATGGGTTGGCAAATATGGACTTATTAGAAAAAATTATCTTAAAGAGCATAAGAATTGGTACTACATACATTTATTTATGTCAGGTAAGTTGAATAAGCATTTACTTGAAATAAACGAGCAGGCGCAGGCTCAAGTGGACTTGATTGTGTCACAAATGGCGAAAACTGGTGGTTGTAATGAAGAACTTAAGGCAAAAGACCAAATAAAATGGGTTGGACTTATGAATAATTATCAGGCTTGTGCTGAGGAGATTGTTTTGAAAGAAATTGTTTATAATAGTTGATTTTTAATGCGCAGTGCGCTATAATATATCTAGCAATTTATTTTGGAGGATATTATGATTGAGATTAAGAATAAAAATATATTAAAAGGCAAAAAGTTTATTGACCTATTTGCAGGATTAGGTGGTTTTAGGATAGCATTAGAATCATTAGGTGCGAAATGCGTTTATACTAGTGAGTGGGACAAATCTGTAAGTCAGGTTTATTATAATAATTTTGGCGATTACCCTGATGGTGATATAACTAAAGTTGATGAAAAATCTATACCTGATCACGATATTTTATGTGCAGGTTTTCCTTGCCAAGCATTCTCAATTAGCGGCAAACAAAAAGGGTTTGACGATAGTAGAGGAACATTGTTTTTTGATGTTGCAAGAATTGTAAAAGAGAAAAAACCATCTATAGTTTTTATGGAGAATGTTAAAAACTT
>CAYJMX010000135.1:0-4637 GCA_964371485.1 uncultured Gammaproteobacteria bacterium
GAAAAACTAGAAAAAGAAGGTTTCTCATATATATGTGCTCAACTTGGAAATTTTAATAACAAAGAGAAATTTTTTGAAAGTGTGTCATTGCCTTATCCTGATTTTTCTGTCGATGAAATGATTGAGGATGATTATAAAAAGTTACTTGAAAATATTAATATCAAGCAAGCTGCTATAAAGGAAATGTTGAATCACCAAAATAATCTCGCACTTTTAAAAACAGAACTTTCAGCGCTGAAGTTGCAGCAAAAATATTTTAGTGAGCATTTTTCAAATTATAAAGAACTCGATTTATTTAGAAACCCCAAAAGCTTAAATTCAAATAGACTGAATAAACTATGGCTAAAAATAGATGATATTGTTGAAAAACAAAAAGAGTTTCCATTTTTATTTATGCTCTATTGTGTTTTATTTTATTCAATTAAAAATTTCTCAATTTTTAAGGAAAATGCTGATGTTATTATTTCTAACCTGCAACACAATTTCTACAAAATAAGAATTATTGAATTGAAAAATGAAATAAATCATATTGAAAAGCTTTTAATAAATTTTAGCTTTGATAAAAAACTAAAAGAACTTAGTTCACTCTCAAGTTCTGCTTTTAGAGCATCTTTGGCGTACAGATATAAAAATAAGAAACCAAGAGAAGAGCTTGATAAAAATAAATTATACTCGACTCCCAAAGAGTTTTTAGATGAATTCCCTATTATCTTGAGCACAACTCATTCACTAAGAACAAGCATTCGGGGAATGAGGTATGATTATGTGATTGTTGATGAGGCTTCACAAGTTGATTTGGTTACTGGTGTTCTTGCAATGTCAGCGGCCAAAAATATGGTTATAGTTGGGGATTTAAAACAGCTTCCTAATGTTATAAAAGAAGACGTAAAAAAAGAATTGAATGAAATTTCTAAGCAATATAATGTTGAACCTGATTATAGAGTCGAAAATCACAGCTTGCTTTCATGTGTTTCAACTATATTCAAAACTGCACCAAAAACTCTTTTAAAAGAGCATTATAGGTGTCATCCAAAAATAATAGATTTTTGTAATAAGAAATTTTATGACAATAAACTAATTGTTATGACTCAAGATAACAATGAACCAGATGTATTAAAGGTGCATAAAACTGTAAGTGGAAATCACGAAAGAGCCAGATATAATCAAAGGCAAATTGATGAGATTCTTTATAAAATATTGCCAGAATTGAATTCAAGTGATGTTGGTATAATCTCTCCATACAACAAACAAAAAGACGAACTGTTATCACAAGTGCAGGGTCAGCTTGATATTTCCACTGTACATAAATTTCAGGGTCGTGAAAAAGATGACATTATAATTTCAACTGTTGATAATGTAATTTCTGAATTTAGCGATAATTCAAATATGCTAAATGTTGCAATTTCAAGGGCTAAAAACCGCCTAAGACTTGTTGTTTCAGATGATGATAATAACGACAAAACTAACATTGGCGATTTAATCAGATATATTCAATATAATAATTTTGAAATTGAAAAAAGCGATATTCACTCAATTTTTGATTTACTCTATAAATCTAAAAAACAAGAGCGAATTAAGTATTTAAAAGACAAAGAAAAAATATCAAAATATGACTCTGAAAATCTTGTATATAGTGTTATCAAAGAAGTTCTTTCTCAAGATAAATTTTCTAATTTAAGTGTGTGTCATCAGGTTTCACTCAATATGATAATTAAAGAATTCGACAAGTTGGATGAAAGGGAGATTAGTTTTGCTAAAAATCCGTGGTCGCATTTAGATTTTGTTATTTATAACGACATAGATAAAAGCATTGTGCTAGCTGTTGAGGTTGACGGTTACGAGTACCATCATCCAGAAAGAAACCCTAAGCAAGCTCAAAGGGATGTCATTAAAAACTCTATCTTAGAAAAATATTCAATTCCACTATTGAGGTTAAAAACCACAGGTAGTCTTGAATGCAAAAAGCTTAATGCTGCTTTGAATGGACTAATAAATATAGGTCAGTAGTTGTGGCAGACATTGTTTTAATGAAATAACACGAGATTACAGCGAATCTTTATGCTCTTTTCCAACAGCCCATCTGAATCCGAACTGCAATGATACACTATTTCTTCCGCCGTTTCTAAGCATAACTTGCCCAAAACCAGTAAAGTTGTCACCACTGCGTTTTTGTAAGCCCAATCCGTACTGCACATACGGATCAACGCTTAATTGTGGCAATGCCGCTAAATTTGCAGCAAAATCTGTCTCATCCATCAAATTCCACATCATTTGTATGCTTCCATACGGTTGCCAACCATCTTTTAGATTCCCTACAAATCTTACCCCTGGTGCAATTTGTAGCGCGTGTAATGCATTAGATGTTATGCTATTACCAGATGCATTGGTGTAATCAAATGTGTTTACAAATGAATAACCCATTGTATAATTTGGCTGAATGATAAATTTTCCATCAGCAAATTCAAAGTTATATCCTGTTTTTAATCCTGCACCTGACATTAGCATATTGAAATTTTCGCTTCCATAGAACGTGTTTGCGCGCCCAGTGCTCATCCCCACATTTGTTGTTAATCCAACAAAGTAATTATCTTTGTATAATGATGTTCCAGCGCCTATGTGGCCTCCGTTTTGATAAATCCCTATTCCATCATATGTTTGATGAGATCCATTATATGCTGCATATGCTGAATTTATTGCTGACCATCCATTTTTTAAATCTAAAATCTTGGATTCTCCACCCAGCATTGTTCCATACATTATATTGCCAACCTTTGGCCCGCCACTTAATCCTACGTTCTCAAAGCTTGTATATGGCCTTGCCCATATGCCATTATTCTGCTCTGATATCACTTTGCCTTCTGGTGTTGTACCTAATTTTGAATCTGCAAGTGCTGTTTTGTTTGCGTTTAAATACATTATCCTTTGTGATTTTGGCATTAACATTACCATATCCATATTAGAAAATGATTCTTCTAATACTTGTAATTGTGTTAAATATCCGCCTACTTGAGCGCCAACTGGTCCTGCCATTATCGAAGGATTGTACGTATCGTATCCTCCAGCCCCTCTTTCAAATAGGAAATCACCATTAATAGCATCATATGTAACGTCATATCTGTATATAGGTGAATATGCTATAGGGTTTGCTCCAGTATATTTAATCGCTCCTGCTAAATTTTGAGTGTTGGTGAAGCTGATAATTGTTGCATCTTTTGCCGCATCTGATATTAAATTTATTTTATCTATGTTTAGCGATGCCCCCGATGATAATGACACAGTGTTTGAATCAATTGTATCCATTCTCTCGCCAGCTAAATCTACATCTAATGATAGATTTGTGTTAGATAAAATTGCAATGTTATCTAATTTTACCGTATCAATCGCGTTATTTTGCAAGGAGTTCATAGTGCCACCATTAAAGTTGATTGAATTTAACGCCAGATCAGCCCCGTGTCTTGTCGGGTCATATAAAAATTTAATGTCGGTGAAATTTAAATTTCCACCTTCGTTGAGCTGGTATGTTGTTTTGCTATCATATGTATTTTTGTTTAATATGCCATTAATGTTTACCTTTGAATTTGTAATTTGTGAGTTGCCATTCATTATTCCATTGACATTAATTGTAGAATTGGAAATCTCTCCTGCTGTATTTACGGTCGAATTTACATCAAATGTTAGGTTGTCTGCTGTGCCATTTAGATTAAAAAGTCCATCTCCCTGCATTATCAATTTGTTTGCTTGATTAGATGATGTGAAATCTGAATCTAAATTTGTTGCAACGCGATCTTCTCTGTTTTCAAAAGATACGATATTCTTACTGCCTTGCATATCAAAATTAACTCTATCATAGTTGATGTTTGATGAAGTATACGACGAGCTATCTTTTCCATTTGCATCATCTATTAATGTTAATGTGGCATCAACTATCGCACCTAATGAATCTACCTCACTTGATGTTACGGTGTATCCGCTTGCTCCACCTTTTGTAAAGCCATTTACTGCCATATGCTTACTTGAATGAACAAGTTCTAGTGGATCTGGCTGATATCCAACAATGTTATTATGTACTGTTTCATTGCCCGAATCACCCATGATATATTGCGTCTGATCTGATGGCATTACTTGTAAGAAATCAACTGCTTGATTTAAATTGTGACTATCTAGCGTCACCCCATATTCAAACCATCCTCTATCAACTGAGTCGTGAGTTAGGTTTACTGCGCCTGCCCCGCTAATTATGTTAACAGCGCCAGAAAGAAGACTGATATTCTCAGTGTGCTCTTGGGTGCCTGTAAATACCTGTACTCGTCCTGCACCATTTATTGACCCGATATCCAATAAATTAATCCACACTAGCCCACTGTTTACAGTTGGAGCATTGGTTACAGAGAATTTGTCAGATTGACCTATCATAGTTGATCCATCTGGTGTAAATGTTGTTGAATTTAAATTCATATCAACAGATAATTTTGTATTTTCTATGTTCATTTCATTAAGACTGTAGGTATTTATTGCGCCGTTCATTGTACTAATTTCTCTTTGAACACCGCTTGCTATTGAGCCTTGAGAGTGCAATTTGTCTAAAGTGGCACCTGATTCAAGCTTTATTAAGCCTTTGCTAAAGTTTATAGTGTTAT
>CAYJMX010000136.1:0-4545 GCA_964371485.1 uncultured Gammaproteobacteria bacterium
GTGCTCAAATTTTAAATGATTTGGGTTATAAAAAAATTAAATTAATCACAAATAATCCAACAAAAATTGTTGCACTAAAGGGCTATGGGCTTGAAATTGTAGAGCGTGTTGAAATCCAGTGTGACCTTAATCAGCACAATGAAAGATATATCATGACAAAAATTAATAAAATGGAACATATGATTTCAGAGAAAAACCTTGTTTGTAATAAAAACGATGTTTGTGATATAATTTCAACAAATTAGTAGGCAGTTTATAAAAAAATGTATCAGACAAAATTATTAAATCAAGAATACTATGGCATATTTAGAGGAGTGTACAACGACTTTAGAAACAAATGTGCTACAGATTATAAAATTGAACCTCTTGCTTATGATGATTTTGTTGAATATTCAAAAAAAGGCATTGTAAGCTGTATTCTTCTATTGGAAGATGACATTCCAACAGGCTTTTTGGCATATTCAACTTCTGGTGATGAAATTATCGAACTTTTTGTCATCCACACTTTAGGTAATGAAAATGTAAATCAGAAAAAAGATGCGCTTGTTAAAGAATTTATTATTCAAACAACAGAAAAAAGAAATCAAGCAATAGTAAGCTACCCACTTTTAGGTGTCCAAGCTGATTATAAAGAAAGCCTTGCTTCTTTCAACTTTGGTTTTGTTGATCTTGCTGTTATGAATTTTGATATTAACGACAAAAATCTTGTAAAAGAGATTGAAAACACAAACGCCTATGCCATGCCAATAGGCTATAAAATCGTATCTTATGGCGATATTTATAAAGATGAGCTTGTTGAATTAATCTACAAAAGTTTTAAAAATTCAACAGATGTATATTATGACCCACGTTTTGGAACAATTGAAGGTTGCCGTGACATTGCTCAAAAAGTTACGCAATCTATCTATGGAAGATTTTTCCCACATGTTTCAAAAGTTGTGCTCCATGAAAATAAACCAGTTGGGTTTTGCCTTGCAAACCTTACTGCTGAATCAATCGGAAACATTCCTCTTGTAGGCATGCTTGATGAGCACAGAGGTTTGGGCCTATCAAAATTATTACTAAGAGTGACCTTGTCAGATTTTATTAGCTATAACCATCAAGGTCTTATAAATTTAACTGAAATCAACGCAAGTGTTGATGAAAACAATTTTTCTGCTTTTAAAATGTATCAGAATGCTGGGTTTACTCGATCGTACGGCTACCCGCAAGCTTATTTAAGTAAAAACTCTGATATTAGTATTGATGTATAAAGGAAGAAAAAATGAAAGATAAAAGATTTTTAATGATACCAGGACCAACGCAAGTTCCTGAAAGTGTACTTATGACTATGGCTCAACATCCAATGGGGCACAGAAGCCCAGAATTTTCAGCTGTCGTAAAAAGAGTTGAAGAAAATTTAAAGTATGTTTTTCAAACAAAAAATGACGTTCATATCTACACAGCTTCTGGCACAGGGGCAATGGACAGTGCTATTTCAAATCTTGTTAATAAAAATGACAAAGTTTTATGTTTAATTATAGGTAACTTTGGCGCGAGATTTGCTAAAATCGCGAGCTCTTATGGCGCTATCGTTGAAAAAATCGAAGTACCATATGGTCAAGCTATTGACCCGCAAGTGTTAAGAGAGACGCTTGCAAAAGATGTGTTTAAAGAAATAAAAGTGGTGACACTGACGCACAATGAAACTTCAACGGGCGTTACAAACCCTGTTAAAGAGCTTGTTTCAATCATTAAAGAACACGGAGCGATATCTGTTGTTGATGGCATAACTTCAATTTCAGCTATTGATTGCAAGATGGATGAGTGGGGCATTGATGTATTATTATCTGGCTCACAAAAAGGCTTTATGGTTCCTCCAGGGTTGTCATTTTTAGCTGTGAATGAAAGAGCGTATGAAGTTCACAAGAATTGCGAACATCCAAGTTTTTACTTCAACTGGACTGCTTATAAGAAAAATCTTGAAAAAGACACAACTCCATATACTCCAAATGTGAATTTAATTATGGCACTAGATACTGCTCTTTTAATGATTAAAGAAGAAGGTCTTGAAAATGTATTTAAACGCCACGCTGATAATGCGCAATTATTAAGAAAAGGCTTAAAAGAGCTTGGTTTAAAGCTTTTTGTAGAGGATGATTCAACAGCATCAAATGCTATAACTTCAATTTGTCCACCAGATTGGTGTGATGTTCCAGCTATTAGGAAAACTTTAAAAGACGAGTTTGATATTATTGTTGCAAATGGTCAAGGTGAACTAAAAGATAAAATCTTTAGAATAGGTACACTTGGTTTTTACACAAAACGCGACATTTTAATGACACTGGCTTGTGTTAAAGAAACATTAGAAATATTAAAATTAGGGTAGGATATAAAAATGGCAAAAGTATTAATTTTAGATGGTATCAACGAAGCCGCTGTTGATATTGTTAAACAAGTGGCGCAAGTTGATATAAAGCCTCCAATGAGTGAGGATGAGTTATTAGAAGTAATTAATAACTATGACGGGCTTTTAGTCAGATCACAAACAAAAGTTAGCGCTAAAGTTATTGAAAAAGCGGATAATATGAAAATTATTGGTAGAGCAGGCGTTGGGGTAGATAATATTGATCTTGATGCAGCGACTACAAAAGGCATTATTGTTGTGAATTCTCCTGATGGAAACACAAATGCAGCAGCTGAACACACTTTAGCTATGATGATGGCAATGACAAGAAACATTGCAATAGCTGATAAATCAGTTAAAGAAGGCAAATGGGAGCGCTCTAAATTCACAGGCGTTGAACTTTACAATAAAACTCTTGGCGTAATTGGATTGGGCAAAATCGGGCAACATGTTGCTCAAGTGGCACTAGCACTTGGCATGAAAGTTGCAGTATATGATCCATACACTTCAAAAGAAATAGTTGAAACCATGGGTGCAAAATATGTTGAACATCTTGATGATTTTTGGGGTCTGTTTGATTATTTAACTATTCATACTCCTAAAACAAAAGAAACAACATCATTGATTAATAAAAATACAATTAATAGAATGAAAAAAGGCGTAAGGATAATCAACTGCGCTCGTGGTGGTATTGTTGATGAGGTTGCTCTAAAAGAAGCCCTTGAATCAGGGCACGTTGCTCAAGTGGCGCTGGATGTTTTTGAGGATGAGAAAAATATTCAAAATAATATCTTATTAGGTTTTGGAAAAAATGCAATTTTAACTCCTCACCTAGGCGCTAGTACTGATGAAGCGCAAGTGAATGTGGCGCTTGATGTTGCGCATCAAGTTGTTGATGTACTAGAAGGACGCGATGCGACAAGTGCCGTTAATATTCCATCTTTTAAACCTCAAAAACTAGAACCTGTTAAAGATTATATGCAAATTACAGAAAATATAGCACAAGTTGCATCTCAAATTTCAAAGGGTTCATTGAAGTCTATTGAAATTGAAGTAAAAGGGACGCTTGCTGATGTTGACACTTCACCTCTAGAGGTTGCAATTTTAAAAGGAATATTATCCGCTAATCTTGTTGGTGTAAACTATGTTAATGCTCCACTTTTAGCTAAAAAAAGAGGGCTTGAGGTGCAAATTAAAAAATCTATGCAATCAACAGATTATATAGGTTCAATTTCTGTTAATTTAATCTCTGATACCGATAAAACAACGGTATCAGGCGCGTTAATCGCTAAACACATTAGAAGAATAGTTAAAATTAATGATTATAATACTTCAATTAAGCCACAGGCGCATATGTTACTTGTGCCTCACGTTAATAAAACAGGCATGATAGCTTCTGTTGCAACCGTTTTAGGTGATGATAATGTAAACATTTCACATATGCACGTTGCTCAAAAATCAGCAAGCCTTGTAGGCGCAAATTCTGATGAGGCAAGTATTATGATTATAAATACTGATGATAAAGTTGAAAAAGCTACGCTTGATAAAATCTCTCAAATCGATGGGGTGTATGAGGCGAATTATATTAAACTTAGTGTTTAATAAAGACTTTGAAAAACATTGAATTAAAAAACCCTATCTAATAAAGATAGGGTTTTTATATTGTTTAAAAAATTATTCTGCTGAAACTTCTTCTTCAGCTGTTTCTTCTTCAATAAGATCTGTTCTAATTGAAGCGCTACCAGATTTCGCTGTAACGTGCTTGTCTTTGTATTTTCTTACTTGACGCTCTAATTTGTCACAAACAAGGTCAATTGAAGCATACATAGATTCTGCTTTTTCTTCAACTCTAATTGTGTCACCTAGAACTTTGCAGTTGATTTCAGCAATGTGAGAATCAGATACTGACGGGTTTTTAATAACGTTTAGTACAACATCAATAGCTGTTATGATATCGTAGTGTGCTGCTACTTTACCAGCTTTTTCTTTAACATAAGCTTTAATAGCATCTGTGATTTCAACGTTTCTACCATTTACATGAATATGCATGTGTTCTCCTTTAAAAATAATATTTTTCCGTATTGCTTAATTATACAATACCCTATGCAATTTTTAAAGGGAAAAAGCCAAAATTTTTATAAAAATATGCATAATTAAAC
>CAYJMX010000137.1:0-4525 GCA_964371485.1 uncultured Gammaproteobacteria bacterium
TTCATCTAAATCAAAAAATTCTCTGCCTGATATCTTTGCAATTTCTTGTCCGACAGTGGTTTTACCTGAACCCATCATGCCAATTAAAATAATATTATTTTTTTCCATAATTTTTAAAATTCTCGTTTATCTCTTCATAATTATCGCAACCAAATTTTTCAAAAAACGCTTCTAGTATAACAATTGCGCACATGTTTTTTACAACAATAGCGCACGCATCTACTGCCGCTGTGTCCGCTCTTTCAAAATGCGCACTAGTTTGTTCTTTTGTTTTTAAATTGATTGAATTCAGAGCTTTTTTCATAGTTGGAATTGGCTTCATGCAAGCCTTTATGACAATGTCTTCGCCATTTGTCATTCCACCTTCAAGCCCGCCAGCGTTATTTGTTTTTCTGATTATTTTATCATTTTCATAAAATATTTCATCGTGGATTTTTGAACCCATTTCATCTGCCGATTTTGTTCCTAATCCTATTTCAACAGATTTTATCGCAGGTACGCTCATAACTGCTTGTGCTAATTTTCCATCAAGCCTTCTGTCCCAATGAACATGGGAACCTAGCCCGATTGGCAAATTTTTGATTTTGATTTCAACGGTGCCACCAAGGCTTTCTCCTTGCTCTTGCGCTTTTTTAACCTCTTGTTCAAAGTTTTCTCTATTTTCTTCTTTGCCAAATTTTACAACACAAGATGTAAAATCTATGTCAAAATGTTTTAAAACACTTTGACAAACTGCGCCAACAGCCACTCTTGTTGTGGTTTCTCTGGCGGATGAGCGCTCTAAAATGTTTCTTAAATCTTCTTGATTGTATTTAATTGCACCAGCTAAATCAGCGTGTCCTGGGCGAGGGTGTTCTATAATTTTTGATTCAAGCTCTTTTTTTTCTTCATTTGAAAGCGCATTGAAATCAAGCTCTTGCGTGCTCATTGGAATAAGCCAATTTTCATAATCCTTGTTTGGAATTTCAATACAAATGGGTGCGCCAGTTGTTTTTGAAAAACGTACGCCAGAATTTATTTTTATAACATCTGTTTCTATAAGCATTCTTCCGCCACGGCCCAAGCCACCTTGACGAGCCTTAAGTTCAGAATTTATAAAATCAAAATCTAGCTTAAAATTGGCGCCAATGCCTTCAATTATGGCATTTAGGCACTTTCCGTGTGACTCTCCTGATGTTAAAAATCTAAGTGACATTTTTTAACTTTCTCCTAAATGTATGTCCAAGGCACTGTTTCTTTGGCGATAATTGTTTCTACGCCTGTTTTTGAAATCAACCCTTGTATAATAGGTAGAACTGCAACTTCTGATTCAAAATGTCCAATGTCGGCAACTGCAAAGCCTTGTACTTCAAGTGCGCTGTGGAATTTAACATCACCTGTTATGTATAAATCGACATCATAATCTTTTAATTGCTCAATATAGCCGCTACCTGCGCCAGCACAGATCGCAACGTTTTGAACACTTTGAATGTTTGATGGATTGATTAGCTTGATTCTTTCGGCGTTCAGTGCCTGTTTTGCATTTAATACGAACTCATCCAGTGCTATTTCATCTTTAATGTGCGATACTTTGATGTAATCATTTACTGTAACAAGGTTTTTAAGCCCTAAAACTCCAGCTAAGGCATCCGTTGTTGAACCATAAGTCTTATCAAGATTTGTATGAGCGCTATAAACGCAAATATTGTGCTTAATGGCCTCAATTAATAAATTATTATCAAGTTTGCTAAGTTTTTTGTATATCGCCGGATGATGAGTAATAATAAGGTCGCAATCATTAGTTATTGCTTGCTCTAAAACTTCTCTCGTAAAAGAAAGAGCCACCATTACTCTGTTTGTGTAATCGTGTTGAAGATTTATCTGCCAGCCTGTATTGTCCCAGCTTTCAGCTAATTCCAGTGAGGCATATTTTTCAATCTTTGAAATAACTTCATCAGTTTTTATCATAAAAGCTCCTTTAAAATCGCGCGGGCGATACATTCTTTTGTATTTTTTTCTATTTTTTTAACGTTTTTATCTTTATTTATTATATAAATTTCATTTTCATCACTATTTAGTGCAATTTTTGCGTCATTTGCAATGATAAAATCGCAACCTTTTTTATCCAATTTTTCTTTTGCTAGTTCAACAATATTTTCTGTACCTAGTGAAAAACCAATAGCTATTTGCTCTTTTGACTTCTTCTCGCACATTGTTTTTAAAATATCAGGATTTAATTCAAGCTCTAGTGTCATTTTTTCGCCCATTTTCTCTTTTGAAATTTTATTTTGTGATGGGTTTTTAATTTTATAATCACTAACAGCTGCTGACATAATTAAGCAGTCTGATTTATTTGATATAAAAGCATTTGAAGTCGCCTCAAGCATATCATCTGTACTTTGAGCTAGGGTTGTTTTGTACGGCTTTTTTATTTCAAAAGTACAAACAAGTTCAACTTCAGCGCCCATTGAATAAGCGCAATCGGCAAGCGCTATGCCCATTTTGCCAGATGATGCGTTTGTAATGTGTCTTACTGGGTCAATTTTTTCTTTTGTGCCACCTGCTGTGATTACAATTTTTTTGCCACTAAGAGGTTTGTCCTCGCTTGCCGCGTTTAATATTTTATCTAACGAGCACAACCTGCCCTTGTCTTCAACACCACAAGCTAAGAAACCAGTTTCTGGTTCAAGGGTTTTACAGCCTTTTTGTTCAAGTTTTTTTAAGTTCTCTTGTACAAAGGGATTTTCCCACATGCCTGTATTCATCGCCGGCGCCAGTATTATAGGTTTTTTATGTCCTAAATAAGCGCAGAAAATCGAAGTTAAAAGATTGTCACTTATTCCATTTGCAATTTTAGATAAAGTATTAGCGCTTAAAGGCGCCATAATCAGGCAATCTGCCCAATCACAAAGGCTAATGTGCTCCACACTTGTTCTAGAGGCAAATTGTTCAAGATAAACAGGGTTGCCACTGAGAGCCTCAAGTGTTAGTGGCGCAACAAGATTTACCGTTGCTGGTGTGATTACGATTTTAACTTCATATCCATTTTTCTTAAATAGTCTTGTTAGTTCGCAAATTTTATATGAAGCAATTGAAGAGCTTACGCCAATAAGAATATTTTTCACTATCTTTTCTCGCTTTCATAAATCTCTTGAAGTTCAAGATACGCTCTTTCGATTTCATCATTTGTGATTGTATGTTTAAAATATTTTTTTTGAGCCATTTCGGTTTTAACGGCGTCAAGTCTTTTTTCAATGGCTTCTTCAGATTCCGTTTTTCTTCCTCTGAGTCTTTTTTCAAGCTCGTCTAAGTTTGGTGGAGTGATAAAAATAGAAATGCATTCGCCGAATTTTTCCATAACCTGTCTAGCGCCTTGTGCCTCAATTTCAAGTACGACATCAAACCCTTGATTGAGTTTTTTCAACACATACTCTTTTTTTGTTCCATAGTAATTTTCGCTATACCTTGCCCACTCAAGAAATTCTTCATTTTCAATAGATTTTTCAAAATCTTCCTTTGAAACATAAAAATAGTTTACGCCTTCTTGCTCGTTTGGGCGTGGGTTTCTGGTTGTTGTTGAAACAGAGCATACAATGTTTTTGCGGTTTTTTTCAAAGAACTTATTAAGTATTGTTCCTTTTCCAACTCCGCTTGGACCAGTTATTATAAATAATTTTCCCTTATTATTTTCCATTAACGTTAATTATACAATAATTCTTCATATTAAAAAAGCCCTCATTTAGAGGGCTTAATATTTTTAAACTTCAATATATTCTTTTAGTCTTTTTGAGCGGTTTGGATGTCTTAATTTTCTAAGCGCTTTCGCTTCGATTTGACGGATACGCTCACGAGTAACGCCGAACAGCTGACCAACTTCTTCTAAAGTTCTTTGTCTGCCATCGTCCATACCAAATCTTAATCTTAGAACATCACGCTCACGAGCTGATAAACTACCTAGAACTTCTGCAAGATCTTCTCTTAAAAGTTCGTGTGCAACAGTTTTTACAGGTGCATCAGCATCTTTATCTTCAATAAAATCGCCAAGACGTGAATCTTCTTCTTTACCAATTGGTGTTTCAAGAGAAAGAGGCTCTTGGGCAACTTTGATGATTTCTCTTAATTTGTTGATGGAAATGCCCATCTCTGTTGATAATTCTTCTTCAGACGGTTTTCTTGCAAGTTCTTGAGCAAGCTTTCTTGTGACTTTTTTAAGTTTGTTGATTGTTTCAACCATATGAACTGGAATTCTGATTGTTCTTGCTTGATCGGCAATCGCACGTGTGATTGCTTGTCTAATCCACCAAGTGGCATAAGTTGAGAATTTGTATCCACGTTCGTGGTCAAATTTTTCAGCTGCACGGATTAAACCTAGGTTTCCTTCTTGAATAAGGTCTAAGAAAAGCATACCGCGACCTACATATTTTTTTGCAATTGAAACAACAAGACGTAAGTTTGCTTGAACAAGTTTTCTTTTTGCAACAGCGCCAGAGTCGCCACCAGCTACGATTTTTCTAGCTAGACTAATTTCCTCATCCGCTGTTAAAAG
>CAYJMX010000138.1:0-4500 GCA_964371485.1 uncultured Gammaproteobacteria bacterium
CGCCAAAGAGTGCAATAAAAAATACCTTGGCGGACTAGATATGCTTATATATCAAGCTATTATGGCATTTGAAATATTTTCTGGCAAAAAACCAGATTTTGATAAATTAAAAATCGCCGCCCTTGAAGCGTTAGTTTAAATTTTAAATATTATTTTTTATTTCTTTTGAATAGTAATGTTGCAATATTTTTGCGCAATTTAATCTCTCAAAATGCCCCTTATGATAAATGTATCAAAAAGGAGAATTAAAGATGTGTAAAACATATGAAGCTATACAAGAAATATCAAAAACTGCAGAGTCAGATGTTGTGATACTTTGGGTGGGACACAAAAAAGTTTCTGGGAAACTTTATAATTGTGAAGATGGCAAGTGCTATGAAAATATTGTGACATTACAAGATGCCATTGTAGAAAGTTGCAAAGAGGATGGAGAATGTTCATTTTTTGAATTTAAATGGTTGAACATACCGGCGCGAGCTATAAAGGCGTTTACTTTTAAATGTTGCGTTAAATAATCATAGCTTTATGCAATTTAAAGACAAAGTGAAATTCGCTTTGTCTTTTTTTGTGCTAATATTTTTTTATGAGTGAACTTTTAATGCCAGCTGGCAATATTGAAAAAATGAAATATGCATACGCCTATGGGGCGGATGCGGTGTATCTTGGGCTTGTTGATTATTCCCTAAGGACTATGAGAAAAGGCGAATTAATCACGCGCGAAAATTTAAAAAGTGCTGTTGATTACGCTCATTCTATAAATAAAAAAGTATATCTAACCCTAAATATTTTTGCTTATGATGATGATATTAAAAGTCTAGAGCAATCTCTTGAAGTAATTCAAGAAGCTAGCCCTGATGCTGTTATACTCTCTGATTTTGGGGTGTATAATACGGTAAAAAACAATTTAAAAAATATTGATATCCACATTTCTACTCAAACAAATATTTTAAACAGTGAAACAGTAAAATTCTGGCAAGGGCTCGGTGCTACACGTGCTATATTGGCTCGCGAGTTATCATTATCTCAAATTGAAACAATCAAGAAAAACGTCCCTGATATGGAATTAGAGGTTTTTGTCCATGGCTCTCAATGCATGAGTTATTCTGGTCGTTGCTTATTATCAGACTATATGACAAAAGGTGAGAGAAAAGCTAATCAAGGTGGTTGCGCTCAGCCTTGTAGATGGAGCTATAAGCTATTAGAAGAAACTCGTCCAAACGAGTATTATGAAATTGTTCAAGATGAACGTGGCGCGCATATTTTATCTCCACAGGATTTATGCCTTGTAAATTATGTAAAAGATTTAAAAAATGCTGGCGTGGACTCTTTTAAAGTTGAGGGTAGAACAAAAAGTTTATACTATGTAAGCGCCGTTACTAAAGCGTATAGAGAACTTATAGATGGGAAAATTAATCCTAATCAAGCACTAGAAGATCTTAAAAAAGTAGGCAATAGAGGCTTCACCGAAGGCTTTTTTATGGGTAATAACAATTGTGAAAGTTATAGCTATGAAATATCTAAAGGGCTTGCTGGTGCTGATTTCTTGTGTATCTTTATGGATAAAAAAGATGATATGTATAAAGTACAGATAAAAAATAAAATGCTTTTAAATGACGAGTTTGAAATTATTACCCCAAATCATAATTCACTTGTTAAGGTGGTTAAAATAGTAGATGAAAAAGGTAATGACACTGATGTGGCGAACACAAATGATGAAGTGTATATGTCATTTGAGGGCGATATGGAATTTGAAAAAGAGCATAATTATGCTCTAGGAAGAACGCTAGGAGTAAAAGATGTTTCTTAAACCAGATTTAAATATTAATTCAATTTTTGATATTGATAAGGAAGATTTAAAAAATAGAGGAATTAAGGCGATATTTTTTGATTTAGATTCAACAGTTATGAAATCAAAATCGGGCACATTTAGTGTACAGACTCTTGGTTTTTTGGCTAGTTTAAAAGAGTATTTTAAACTAGGAATTATATCTAATAATTACAGTGAAGAATACATTGAAAAAGCAAGCTCACAAGTGGATTTTATTGTGGTGGGTGCAGCTAGAAAGCCAGATACGAAAGTTGTATTAGATGTTTGTAATCAAATGCAGATTGAACCAGAGAAATGTGCATTTGTCGGTGATAGACCTCTAACGGACATTCTTTGTGCTAAGCGTGCTAAGATGTTATCGATTCTAGTAGATTCAATATCTAAAAATGAAGAGCATAAAATTGTACGCTTTGTAAGGTTTTTAGAGAGATTAACCATAAGAAGATAAATGTAACCATAATTTAATTTTTTGTGATTATAAAATCTTTAATTTATAATTATAGTATGAGAATTTTAGGTATAGATCCAGGTATAGGTATAACGGGTTATAGCATTGTAGATTGCGATGATGAGAACTATGAACTTATAAGTTGTGGTTCAATTCAAACAGATAAAAGTGCTAGGCATTCTTCTCGTTTAAATGAGCTTTATGATGATGTTTTGGCGATTTGTGAGAAGTTTAAACCAGATTGTGCCTCTGTAGAGCAGTTGTTTTTCTTTAAAAATCAAAAAACAATTATTCCTGTTTCTCAAGCTCGTGGGGTTATATTGCTAGCGCTAGAAAAAAGCGGAGTGGAATTTAACGAGTACACGCCGATGGTTGTAAAGCAAAGTTTAACGGGCCACGGTCGAGCAAGTAAAGATGAAGTAAAACAAATGGTACAAATGCTTGTAGAGTTAAACAAGAGTGTAAAACTTGATGATACAATTGATTCTATAGCAATTGCTATTTGTCATAATAGAAATATAGATATTACTAAAAGGGAGTTAGTTAAATGAATATATTAATCGCAAAAAAAGCCGCTATATACTCTTTAATCCTTGGTGCGGTTCTTGCCGTTTTTGGATTATTAGGGTTTTTAATTGGGCTTGTGGCTTTTGTTTTAAGCCTTCTTGCTGCACCAAGTGTTATCTTGGCGCTTAAATTAAGAAATGAGATTGGCTTTTTAGACAATCAGCAAGGTGCGCTGCTTGGTGCTATGTGTGGGGCTACTGCAACACTTGCGTTTTTTGCATTATTCTCGCCTTTAGTTTTAATAATTCATAAAATTAATGAGGGCTATTATTCTTATGGTCTGCCGTATCTTTTTACATTTGATTCCCTGTGGCTTTTAATTGTAATTATTATCATGATTGCCCTACTGCTTGCTTTAACGAATGCCACAACAGGCATGGGGGCAGTGTTTGCAATTTCTCAATTTGAAAAAAAGCCAGAAGATTTAGAGCAAATTGATATTAGTATTGAATAAAAAGGTGAAAATAAAAATGGAAAAATTTGAATCAAAAATAAAAACTATAGAATGGGTAAAAACAGGCGAATTAACTGGCGTGTGCCGCATGGTAGATCAAACACTTTTACCTTATGAGTATAAAAAAATCGACATAACAACATGCGAGATGATGTATGACGCTATAAAAACTATGATAGTTCGTGGCGCTCCTGCTATTGGTGTGTCTGGCGCACAGGGTGTTTCGCTTTTGGCTATTGAGCTTTTAAATAAAAATGAATCTAATTTTGTTGAAAAATTAAAAGAAGGTGTAGAATTTTTAAACTCTTCTCGTCCAACTGCTGTTAATTTAAGCTGGGCTTTAAATGAACAAATGAAAGTAATTAATGAGGGCGCAAGTAATGAAGAAATTACTAAAAAATTAATTGAAAATGGCATCAGACTTGAAAATGAAGACATTGAAATTAATAAAAAAATCGGTGACAATGGTGCTCAAATTGTTCCAAAAGGCGCCACTATTTTAACTCACTGTAACGCAGGCGCCCTTGCTACTGTTGGATATGGGACAGCTCTTGGGGTGATTCGTTCAGCATTCGCCAAAGATAAAACTATAAAAGTTTTCGCCGATGAAACTCGTCCAAGAGGGCAAGGCTCTAGAATAACCACTTTTGAATTAATCGAAGATGGTATTGATACAACTCTTTTAACTGATGGCATGTGCGCTTATTTTATGGATAAAAAAATGATTGATGTAGTTGTTGTAGGGGCGGATAGAATTGCCGCTAATGGCGATACGGCAAATAAAATCGGCACATACACAGTTGCAATAGCGGCTAAATATCACAACATTCCTTTCTACATTGCTGCTCCAAAATCTACTATAGATATGAGCATTAAAAGCGGCGCTGAGATTGAAATTGAACTAAGAGATGAAGAAGAAGTAACAATTGTTAATGGTAAAAAAGTTTGCGCAGACGGTGTAAAAGTTATTAATCCAAGTTTTGATGTGACTCCAAATGCGCTTATAGCTGGAATTATAACAGAAAATGGAATTGTAAAACCAAGCGAACTTCACACGCTCTTTATGTAATCTTAATTTGATATATAAAAAAAAGTGTAATAAGATAGCTTGATACAAGATAGAGGTTATTATGTGCGGAATAGTGGGATATATTGGTAATAAAAAGGCGACAGAGGTGCTTACAAGTGGGCTTTCTCATTTAG
>CAYJMX010000139.1:0-4474 GCA_964371485.1 uncultured Gammaproteobacteria bacterium
AAATGCACAAAAGGTTTATTAAAAGATGAGGCGCTAGCGCTTGTAAAGTCTAAAAATCTAAACTATGTTTTTGATAAATCATATTATTCTTTTACACCTAAAACAGATTTTCACATTATTGTTCTAGATAATGTGATATCAGATGAAATCACATCTACGGGTTTTACCCCTGATGAGCAATTACTGTTTTTAGATTCAGAATTATCAAAACACAAGGATAAAGTAGTGTTAATTTTTCAGCACCATCCAGTAGTGCAACCTTTTATTAGTGATGATCATAGAATTATAAACGCTTATAAATATCTTGAAATTTTAAGAAAATACAACAACCCAATTGCAGTTTTTGCAGGACACTATCATACATCTGATATTAAAACTGAGGGCAATTTAGTATTTGTAGCCTCGCCGTCACTAGTTACTTATCCAAACGCCTTTAGGCATGTTGAAGTTATTAATTACTCTGATAAAACTGTGTTTGATTTTAATTTTCACGAGACAAAGCTTAAAGAAGTGCAGATGAAGGCAAAAGGTGGAACAATTGCTGCTGCTACTTTTTATGGCGAGAAAAAAGACAGAACTTTTACATATACTGTTGATAAAAAAGTGAAAAAGAAAAGTAAAAAAAGAGGCAGAAGCCAAGAGGTGACAGAAAGTGTCGAACAATAAATTTAAAGTTAAATTTCGCGGCACAAGAGGCTCGCATCCTGTTTGTAAGCAAAACTTCTTGAAGTACGGCGCAAATACTTCTTGTGTGGAGTTAAAACTTGGCGATAGGCTTGTTGTTCTTGATTCTGGCACAGGCATTATTGATCTTGGAAATGAAATTTTTAGAGACTACATATTAAGTGCTAATAATATAGAAGACAGAAAAAATATTAAATCTACAATAGTATTAAGTCACATACATCAAGATCATATACAGGGTTTACAGTTCTATAAGCCTTTGTTTATGGCAAATTCTATTGTTGATATTTATTCAATGAGTATTGATAATCAAAAACCAAAAGATACGCTTTCAGACTTATTATTTAACAAGGTTTTCCCGCTTTCTCTTGAAGATTCTAGAGCAAAAGTTGACATATCAGCAGTTTCAGAATCTAAAAGACTAATAATTAATCAATCAAATGAGGCAAAAGTGGTTGACGTGGTTGATTTTGATAAAGATGATTATTGTAAAGATGATGTCATTATTAGCTTCTATAAAACTCACGCGCATCCTAAAAATGGTTGTCTTTGTATAAAAATTTCTTATAATAATAAAACACTTGTGTATGCAACTGATAAAGAATCTTATGTTGGTTCAGACAAAAGATTTGTTGAATTCGCTCACGGGTGTGATGTATTAATCCATGATTCGCAATACACCCATCAGGACTATGTTTCTCCTGTTGCGCCAAAACAAGGGTTTGGTCATTCTACATATCAAATGGCAATTGAAACGGCAAAATTAGCCAAAGCTAAAAAACTTTTCTTCTTCCATTATGATCCAGAATATGACGATACGACGCTTGATTTGTTAAAACATGAAATGGCCCTTGTGGATGCTAATGCTGAATTTTCTTATGAAGGCTTAGAAATTGTTTTATAAAATTTTAATTTTATTTGCACTGTGTTTTTCTTTTCAGATGGCAAATGCGGAGATTACTCCCATTGATGCCGCTAGAAATGCCAGAATGCATAACGCAAAAGGTGTTGAATATATGAGGGCAAAGGACTATCTTGCTGCAATAAAAGAATTCAAAATGGCAATAGCGCTTAATCCTAACACTCAAGCTGCAAGCACTTATTACCACAATCTTGCAACTTCATATATGCAAATTTATAAATACTCCAATCATCCCACTTTGCCAATTTGGGCGCAAAGTTCTTATGAACAATCTTTAAAAACAGATGTTTTGAATTTAAGCACCTATAAGGGCTTGGTGCAGACATATAAAGCTCAAAATATACTTTCACAAAAAGCGCTTGAGGTTAAAGATACGATTGAAATAAATAAATATAATACGATTTTGCTTGGCTTAATTTACATTGAAAATAATGAAAAAGAAAAAGGGCTTAATTATTTAATAGACTTTTGCGTAAAAAATCCTGATTTAATAATCGTGCCCGATCTTCAAAAAATTATAAAACAATATGATTTAAGCTAGTTTTACTTAAAAATTGTTTGATCTCTGTCTGGTCCAACGCTTATGATTCTGATTGGAACTTCAACAAGCTCTTCTAGCTTTTCAAGATAAACTTTTGCAAGTTCTGGTAACTCGTCAAAAGTTTTAGCTTTTGTGGTATCACACTTCCAGCCTTTGAATTTCTCTAAAACTGGCTCATAATCATATTGTGCTTGAACTTTTGTTGGATAGTATTTAATTACTTCCATAGTTTTTTTGTTTCTGTATCCAGTACACACCATAATTTCATCGAATGTATCAAATACATCGAGTTTAGTAATGGCTACAACATTGATGCCACTTACTAAAACACTATATTTTGCCGCAACAGCATCAAACCAGCCACAACGTCTAGGACGACCAGTTGTTGCACCAAATTCGGCACCAATTTCTTGAATTGTTTTTCCAACTTCATCGTGAAGCTCTGCCACAAAAGGCCCTTCGCCTACTCTTGTTGTATATGCTTTAAATATACCAATTACCTGCTCTATAGCTAATGGCCCCATAGACCCACCAATAGCAGCGCCGCCACCAATAGGATTTGAACTTGTTACATATGGGTATGTTCCATAGTCAATATCAAGCATTACGCCTTGAGCGCCTTCAAAAAGAATAGTTTTATTTTTCTTAGCATCTGCTAATAATTCTTGCCAATTAAAGCAAACATATGGAGCAAAGATTTCTTTGTACTCTCTGCATAATTTTAAAATTTCATCTTTAGAGTAAGGTCTTAAATTGTAAAGCCCTTCTAATTCTCTATTTTTCTTGGCTAAAATAACATCAAGCTTGTCTGATAAGAAATTTTCTTCAAATAAATCTTCAACTCTAATGCCCATTCTTGCAATTTTATCTGTATAAGTTGGCCCAATACCTTTTTTAGTTGTTCCGATTTTATTATCACCTAAATCATTTTCGCTCCATCCATCAATATCTGTGTGATACGGCAGGGTAACATGCGCCAGTGGGCTGATTTTTAAATTCTTTTTAATTTGATCTGGATCTACTCCTTGAGCAATGATTTCATCAAGTTCTGCTTTAAAATCTTCAGGGCGAATAACAACGCCAGCACCCATAAAGCAAGTTTTATCTTTGTATAAAATTCCAGATGGAATTAGGTGAAATTTGTATTTAACATTGTCTACAATTACCGTGTGACCAGCGTTTGATCCACCTTGGTATCTGATAATAAAATCATATTTATCAGCCAAAAGGTCAGTGATTTTTGCCTTACCTTCATCGCCAAATTGCGCTCCAACTATTACTGTATTTTTCATTTTTATAAACTCCTAGTTTAAACTTCTTCTATAGGTATTTTAATATAAACTTTTTTATATTAAAATTGTATTATGCTTAAACTTTATAATTCGTTATCAAATCAAATAGAAGATTTTATACCTCAAATTGAAAATGAGGTAAAGATGTATGTGTGTGGGCCAACGGTCTATGACAAGGCACACCTTGGACACGGCAGATGTTACATCACTTGGGATGTATTGTATCGCTATTTAAAATTTTTAGGATATAAAACCACATACTGTAGAAACGTCACAGATGTGGATGATAAAATCTTGAAAAAGGCTGATGAAGCTGGTGTTGAGCCAAATGAAATCACAAAAGAATTTTACAATTCATTTGTAAAATCTATGAATTCAATCAACTGTTTAAAGCCTGATATCGAACCTTTTGCTACAAAAACAATCGGTGAAATGATTGCGATGAATAAAAAATTAATCGACAAAGGATTTGCTTACGAGTCTGATGGCGATGTGTATTTTAGTGTTGATAAGTATGCCGATTACGGAAAATTATCAAATCAGCCAATTGAAGATTTAAAATCTGGCGCAAGGGTTGAAATGGGCGACAAGAAAAAAGCGCCTTTAGATTTTGCACTTTGGAAAAAAGATGAAAAATTTGGATATAAATCCCCATGGGGTGTAGGGCGCCCAGGTTGGCACATTGAATGCTCTGCTATGAGCAAAAAATATTTAGGTGATACTATTGATATCCACGCAGGTGGAGCGGATTTAATATTCCCGCACCATGAAAATGAAATCGCTCAGTCTGAGTGCGCTAATGACGCTCAATTTGTGAAATACTTCTTGCACAACGGTTTTGTAACTATAAATAAGGAAAAAATGTCAAAGTCTTTGAATAATTTTCTTACAATTGATGATTTAATTAAAACTTATGATTCAAATGTTATTAGATTTTTCATTTTAACAAATCATTATAGAATGCCTGTTGAATTTAATGATGAGGCGCTATCAAGCGCTAAGGCGGGAGTTACTAGGCTTTTAAAAGTTGTACAA
>CAYJMX010000140.1:0-815 GCA_964371485.1 uncultured Gammaproteobacteria bacterium
CTATCATTGAAGAATTTTGAGCAGTTGAGCCTTCAGGCATATTTATTGCAAGTCTAATGTGTGCATCATCTAATTTCTGTGACGTTCCAATTAAGACTTGCTCTACGCTAAGTCTGTCAGTTCTTACAGAACTATAATCAATCACATAATCATTTCTGTCCATAATAGTCCAAAGATTCTTACTTGCATCATCTTTCACCCTACCTGCGATTATAGGTAGTGCCGCTACAGTTATAAGTAGTATTATCACAACTACAACAAGCAACTCTACAAGTGTAAGCCCTTTTTTAAGCTTCATTTACTATTCCCTTAATTAATTTATTAATCCATTATAGCATATGTTTTAGCTTTATTGCAAAATAAATACAGCCAAAAAACTAGCCACTTAAGCAATGGAAAAAATGTATGAATCATTTTAAATTTTCATATGAAAAAATTGTTTTTATATACTTTTCTTATATTCTTTTTTAGCACCACAAAAGCTTTTGCACTTAATTTAGCTCAAACTGTCGCGCTAAATCAAAACAACAAAATTTACACCCTAGCGCAAAATGAAATAGTAAATCAAAACCTTGGAACACTTGTAGGAAACAGTTTAAGCATTGTAGGGCAAAGTGGTTTTATTATTGATGGACAAAATTTTAGTGGGATTACAACAAATTTAGGACAGACTTTAAATATTACAAGCGTATCTTCAATTGAAAATTTTGAAAGTTTATTGGGCGGCTTTGTAAATAACTTGGGTACAACAAATGTCACAAGTTCAAGCTTTAGTGACAACACTGGAACTTCAGCAGGCGGAGTATTTAGAAGCA
>CAYJMX010000140.1:825-1063 GCA_964371485.1 uncultured Gammaproteobacteria bacterium
ACATTTTCAAACAACAAAGGTGGTAATCCCTTTGGATCTTCAGTAATATCAAACATCGGAACTTTATACGTTGAAAATTCAACATTTTCTAGCAACATAGATAACGCCGTAGGAAATGTTGGCAACATTGAAATTGTCGGTTCAACATTTAGTAGCAACGATTCAACAGTTAATGGAGGAGCCATAAATAATAAAGAAGAAGGGGTTGTTAATACAAATATTTTAAGCACTTTGTATA
>CAYJMX010000140.1:1073-4410 GCA_964371485.1 uncultured Gammaproteobacteria bacterium
GCGGGGCAATATTTAATGACGGTTTAGCAAGTATAAATATCAATCAAGCAGATTTCACTTCAAACCAAGCATTTCAAGGCGGGGCGGTTTATAATGAAGGGATATACGCCTTAATTATCAATTCGACCTTTCAAGACAATGAAACAATAGGTTCGACAGGTGCCAATGGTGGCGCGATATATAATGCTGTTGGATCAGACTTAGGGGTTGTCGATTCATCTTTTACAAATAACACAGCAGCTCAATTAGGAGGGGCGATATATAACGCTGGAGAGGTGAATTTAAGTGCTATTGATGAAATTATAAGCTTTTCAGGCAACAGTGCAACAGAAGGTGGCGCGATTTATAACACTGGAACTGTTGATTTAAACGCATCAGGCAATAGAATAATTATTTTAGATAGTATTTCAGGTTCAAATGGCACACTAAACATTAACCAAAATGGCGGGACAGAAGTTGCCATAGGTTCAAGTGTTGAAAATAATCAAACAAATTTTTATCAAGGAACTTTGAGTCTACTATCTGGCGCCAGTCTTGATAATTTAAACGCTGATTTCACCCTAAGAGATGGTACTTCAAAAACTTTAAACACTATTGATGGCACTACAACCACCTACACAATAGGAGAACTTGATATGACAAATACAGTGCTAGCGCTTGATATGGACCTATCAGATTCTAGTAATCTTGTAGCTGATAACTTTGATATCACGGGTCAACTTGAAGCGTACACAGGCGTATCAAGGATAAATTTAACAGGAGTGCCCACAACAGACATAACAAATGGCACAGTGACGATATTTTCATCCGCAAATGGCACAGACAATGTGACTTTAGCAACTCAAGAAGTGGCAATAGCGACTCCTGATGCCCTAATTACACTAAATCAAGACACAACAGCAGGCAACAGAGGGAATTATATTGTTAACGTTGATACTAGTGAAAATTTCAACCTAGATTTAGCCATTGAATTAAACTCTGCTCAAACGCAATATACAATGACAATTCCAGAAACCGTTATAGATCAAACAATTGAATTTCAAGATGGCCTAGGGCAAACATTGGGTAAAAATATGTTTGTAAGTGATTTTGTAACTACAAAGGCAGAGGCCACAATAAACCCCTCAAGTAGTTCTAACACGCTTACGTTAATTAAAGATTCAGTGTTTGAAACGGTGAATATCAACCTTGCCACTGGTGTTAATTTTGATTTAACAGCAGATGATGGCTCATCTAGCGTAATTTTTGGCGCTTATGACTCACAAAGAAGTTCAACAAGTTCTATTAGTGTAGACATTGGAAGTAACATAACATCTACAAATATCGACAACAGTGTCACTTTCTCAGGTACTGGCACGCATAATGCTAGTGGCTTATTCTCCTTGTTCACTCTTAATGCCAATTCTGAAATTAACAGAACAAACTACGACAGTGGGGTGGATATTAACCTGAATTCTGGGGGCATTTTAAACTATGGCAGTGATTTTGAATATTTATATAATCCTCAAAGGCACGGGGTAGATTTAACTTTAAATTCGCTTAATTTCGCTGGTGGAACTCTCCCGCTACAAAATGATCAAATTGATACTTTAAAATTTGAAACTCTAGGAACTTCTTTTAACACAAACTTATCTCTTGATGCGGATTTAGAAAATATTACAATGGACACACTAAATTCAAACAGTGCTGGTTCAACCTCTGGCTTTTTAAATGTCGATAGTATTAATTTAATGTCTGATGCCAATGAAGATAGGACAGAAATAAATTTCACTTCAAATTCACAATTCGCATCCACCGTAAAATACACGGGCATAAGCGAAATAGCCTACAGTCCACTATATCAATACAATGTTGAATACGATAGCTCTACTGGTAATTTTATCTTTACAAGAACAGCAGACATCTTTAACCCCTCACTTCTAGCGGCTCCTGTTGCAGCACAACTTGGTGGGTATCTTACACAACTAAACTCGTATGATATGGCTTTTAAAAACATGGATATGTATATGCTTATGCCAAAATCTAAAAGAATTTCTATGAAAATGAGAAATAAATACGCAAACACAAGCCCTAATAACGTTTTTGACCCAACTAGTACGCAATATGAAGATGAGGCGCTTTGGTTTAGGCCATATTCGACATTTGAAAATGTCGGACTTCGAGGCGGAGTTGATGTATCAAATGTTGCATATGGTTCATTTTTCGGCGCTGAAACAAAAATGCAAGAATTGCCCTATGGTTTTGATGTAATGTATGGAGTATACGGGGGCTATAACGGTTCTCATCAAGCATATGACGGTATTGGAATTTATCAAAATGGAGGCACACTGGGTTTTATTTCAATGCTATATAAAGAAAACTTTTTTTCTGGTTTAACAATAAACTCTGGAGCAAATGGCGCAAGGGCTCAAGTTGTAGATGGTGTGGATAATTTTGGGATGTTAATGGGGGGAATAGCTTCTAAAAGTGGATATAACTTTGAATTTTTTGATGGCAAATTTATTATTCAACCAAGCTATTTAATGTCCTACACATTTGTAAATACCTTTGATTTTAAAACAAATTCAGACATAAACATGTCTTCTGATTTTTTAAACGCTATTCAAATAGAGCCTGCTATTAAATTTATTGGCAACCTTGAAAATTCTTGGCAACCATATTTAGGAGTAAGCTTTGTTCTTAATTTAATTGATGCAACAAAATTTAAGGCAAATGATGTCGCACTTCCAGAGCTCAGCGTTTCGCCTTTTGTAAGATATGGCGTGGGCGTGAGAAAATCTATAGGAGATATTTTCACAGGCTTCTTTCAAGCTTTTATAACAAACGGTGGCAGAAACGGTGTTGGATTACAACTAGGTTTAAGATGGAATATTTAACAATTTTTTCACTTTATTAAACACATATTTTACCCAAAGAGGAGAATAAGTCGTTAAACCCATTGCGACAACAAAATAGATAAATTTATAATGCAATGGTTCAAATATGTAATAAACATAAAAAACTTCTTTTGTCATAGTGTCAAAAGGTAGAGAGTTAAATTTTAAAAATATTAAACTCATTTACTTTATTTGCTAAAAGTTTTGCAATAAATATTACAAACCAAATTCCTGTAATACTTGTTAAAATAGGGATAATGTGGTTATCAAATTCGCCCCACACTAAAATATAACTCAAACCTAAATCATAAATAGGGTCTTTATTAAAAATCCACAAAATCGCTTGTACTACAAAAACATAAGGCACCCATTTAATATCAAAAATTTTATCAGCATATTTTTCTTCTAGATAATGTTTATAAAAATATCCAATATAGATAAAAAAGAGTGAAAACATTGTT
>CAYJMX010000141.1:0-4362 GCA_964371485.1 uncultured Gammaproteobacteria bacterium
ATTTCACATCTTATGAGTATAAACCTACAAGAGGGATAGCGGCTGCTTCTAAAACTGGCCCTGCTACGCCTATCATTTCAGGCTTAGAAGTTGGTATGGCATCAACATTTATGCCACTTGTTTTAATCTGTATCGCAATCATCGCTTCTTTTATCGTAGCTGGCGGTGTTGGCTCTTATACTTTAGGTATCTATGGCGTTTCTATGGCGGCAGTTGGTATGTTATCAGTTGTAGGCATTATTGTTGCAGTTGATGCGTATGGCCCAATTTCAGACAACGCTGGCGGTATCGCTCAAATGTCTAATTTAGACCCACAAGTAAGAGAAAGAACAGATAAATTAGATTCTGTTGGTAACACAACAGCGGCTATTGGAAAAGGTTTTGCAATTGGTTCTGCGGCATTAACGGCTATTGCCTTATTAAGTGCGTTTGCAACTGTTGTAGAATTAAAAACGGTAGATTTATTAAACCCATTTGTGAACGCTGGGTTATTATTTGGTGCTACTCTTCCATTCTTATTCTGTGCTTTAACAATGGGTGCAGTTGGTAGAGCAGCTCAAAAAATGGTAGATGAAGTCCGTCGCCAATTTAAAGAAATTGTTGGCATAATGGAATATAAAGCTGAACCTGATTATGCTAAATGCGTTGATATTTCAGCAAAAGGCGCCATTTTTGAAATGTTATTACCAGGGCTTATCGCACTTTGTGCGCCACTAGTAGTGGGTCTGGGTGTGGCATTTTTTACTGATAAAGCAACAGGTGCTCAAGCGCTAGCTGGTATGCTTATGGGCGCTATAGCAAGTGGTGTGTGCTTAGCGATTATGATGGCAAACGCTGGTGGAGCTTGGGATAATGCTAAGAAATATATTGAATCAGGCGAAATGGGTGGAAAAAATTCTCCAGAACACGCAGCTGCTGTTGTAGGAGATACCGTTGGCGATCCGTTTAAAGATACATCGGGCCCATCTTTAAATATCCTAATCAAACTTATGACAATTGTTGCACTTGTTTGTGCTACATTATTCATATAAATGGCTATTTTAAATTCAAAATTTCAAATATCTACACAAGGTTTTAACGATATCATCGACATTACACGTAAGGTTGGTGATATCGTTAATTCGTATAATGTTAAAAATGCGATGGTGCATATCTTTGTAAAAGGTTCAACCGCATCTATTACTACTCTTGAGTACGAATCTGGCCTTGTGAGTGATTTAAAAGAAGCGTTTGAAAAACTCGCACCCATAAATGCTAGATATGAGCACAACGAAAAATGGCATGATGGTAATGGTTACGCACACATTAGAGCATCAATTGTTGGAAATTCAATCACAATTCCCTATGCCGATGGCTCTTTAGAGCTTGGCACTTGGCAGCAAATTGTTCTTGTAGATTTTGATAATAAAAATAGAACTCGCGAAGTTGTAGTGCAGGTGATAACTTAATGAGAGATGCTATTGTTAAACAGCTTGTCGATATTTTATCAGATGAGGATGTATTGCTTATTACATCAAGTGATGATTATTTTTTATCTCACTATAAAAACTCCCCTCTTGAAATTATAACTGGTTTTTCAGGTTCAACAGGTGAAGCCATTATTGATAACACGGGAAAAATTACCTTATTTGTTGACCCTAGATATCACCTTCAAGCACACAATGAAACTGAAAAATATAATATTGAAGTGATTGAGCTTGAAATATCTCAAAGCATATCTAGTGCTATTGCTGATTATATTGGTAATAAAAAAATTCTTCTGCCTGAAACGTCATCACTTTGTTTATTTAAAACATTTGAGAAAAAAGTACTAACAGGCACATATAAAGACACAAGCGGGTTAGAGAATAAAACACTAGATAAATCAAAAGATGTGTTTGAAACTCAGAGCGTGTTATCTTTTAAAGATAAAATTAAAAAAATATCAAAAAGTGTTAAAACAAGATATATGCTTGTAAGCGCGCCTGTTGATATTTCATATCTTACAAATTTAAGATGCTATCAAATGCCATATAGTTCAAGCATTGTGGCAAAATTGCTTATTGATTTTAAGGGCGAGAGCATTCTTTTTATTGATGATAAGATTGATACTACTGACTTTAGGGTTCTTCCTATAAGTGATTTTGAAAAGGTAGTGAGTAGTATTGAGGATAAAATTTCAATTGATGAAAATAAAATTGTGCTATCTGCTTATAACATCATAAAAAAGCCTGTTATTGTTAAAAAAAATCCAATTTTAGAGCTTGCTTCAATAAAAGATGAAATTGAAATAGCGCATTATAAAAAAGCCTTTAAAAGCCTTGATAAAGCGCTTATCGCCTTTGAAAAAAGAATTGAAGAGGGATTATCAGAATTAGAATTAAAAAATATTTTAGAAGAAGAAATAATTAAAAATGGCGCTCAATCGCTTAGTTTTAAAACGATTTTATCCATAAATGAAAATTGCGCGTCAATTCATTATACAAATTATGATCCAGAAAAAAAGCTTAAAATGGGCGATACAATACTTTTAGATTGTGGTGGATATTATGAAATGGGACTTGCAACAGATATTACAAGAGTGTTTTATTTTGGACACAATCCAACGCCACTTCAAAAGCAAGTCTATACAAGCGTTTTAAAGGCGTTTTTAAATTGTTATCACCTAAATAAAAATTCTGGTAATGCTCTTGATAAAAAAGCAAGAGAATTGCTTAAAAATTGGGATAAAAAAGGCTTTAAATTCCCGCACGCGCTAGGTCATGGCATTGGGCAAAATGTACATCAAGGCCCACCTTATATTTCTTCAAATTTGAAGTTTAAATCTGAACTTAAAAAAGCCATGGTGCATACAATTGAACCTGGTTTGTATGGAAAAGGTGAAGATGAAATGTTTGGCGTAAGGCTTGAAAACACTGTTATAGTTACAGGTAAAAATAAAAGAGAATCTTTGTCCCATTTTAAATTTGAAGAAAAATTAATCGACAGAAATTTATTGACTAAAAAAGAGTCACAATGGCTTGATAGCTGGCAAATGGACTACAAAATGGCTTATGGAGAAACTTATGAGCGCTAATATAGTTGAAATATCATCATTACAAAATGAAATAATAAAAAAAGTTGCAAAATTGCACTTAAAAAAATATCGCCAAGAAGAAAAAGTTGTTGTACTAGAGGGCGAAAAATCAATACAGGGTGCCATTGATGCTGATGTAAAAATTAAAAGTATTTTCCTATCTGATAGAGAAATTTTAAAAAGATATGAAAACATTAGAGATGTTCAAATTTATCTGGTTAATGAAAAAATTATGGAGAAAATATCTTCAACAGTAAGTCCTACAAAGGTTTTAGCACTTGCTTGTGAGATGAATTTTGAAATAAATCACATTTTAAAATTTAAAAATATTGTTCTTTTAGATAATATAAAAGATGCTGGTAACTTAGGGACGATAATCCGCTCTGCTGTGGCTTTTGGAGTGGAGGCGATACTTTTATATGGAGATTGTGTTGATTATTATTGCTCTAAAGTGGTTCGCTCAAGTGCTGGAAATATCTTTAAAATCCCTATTTTATGCGTAGATGATGGAATATTAAATGAAATGAAAAAGACGCACAAAATCGTTTCAACTCTTGTGCCAGATAATTCATTTGGTGTTAAAACAAAAGATATAACAAGTTTTGATTTTTCGCAAAAGAGAATCGTAACACTTGGCTCAGAGGCCAGTGGCTTGTGTAAAAATTTGTTAAATTTAAGCGATGAATTTGTTTCTCTTGATATGGATAATTGCGTAGAATCCCTAAATCTAGGGGTTTTTGCGGGTATTTTATTTTACATAATTAGTACAAAAAATGTATAGTTAATATATTGCACAATCCCTACTTCTGTGCTATTGTGGAATCTGTTGTATAGTTTGAAAGGAAGCTTATGCGAGTATCGCCTATAATGCTAAATTACGATAAAAGCCGCAATATTGCTGTACGTGGGCAAAATAACGCTTCTAAACAAGTTTCTAAATTTCGCAACTATACTGGTGAGGCTTCGCATGACTTAGCTGTTGCTAGCATATATGACAAAAATATTGCTAGAGAATTAAAATTGATGGGATTGATATAATAAAATGAAGCTTACTGTAATTGGCCTAGGTTGCTGGGGTTTAGTTTTAACAAAGCTTTTAACAAATAATTTTGACACAGTTGTTGGATGGTCTAGAAAACAAGACTTATCTGAGGACTTATTGAAAAGCAAAAAAGCAAAATTGCCTTTTGAAATAGAACTTGAAGACAAAGTCCAAATTACGCATGATTTAAAAGATGCGATTGATGGGGCGGATATTATCCTTCTTGTTGTTTCAACAAGCGCCATTAGAACAGTTTGCGAGCAAT
>CAYJMX010000142.1:0-4336 GCA_964371485.1 uncultured Gammaproteobacteria bacterium
AGACTGTAAATCTGCCGTCGCAAGACTACGATGGTTCGAATCCGTCCCTGCCCACACTTTTTATAAAAACAAACAAACAAAACAAATAAACACAAAAAGGAGATTCTACTACTATGGCTAGAGAAAAATTTGAAAGAACCAAACCACACGTTAACGTTGGTACGGTAGGTCACGTTGACCACGGTAAAACAACTTTAACAGCGGCTATCACAGGTTCTATGGCAGCAGTTGGTAAAGCTGATGCGAAAAAATTCGATGAAATCGACGCGGCTCCAGAAGAAAAAGCACGTGGTATCACTATTTCAACTGCTCACGTTGAGTATGAAACAGATGAAAGACACTACGCGCACGTTGACTGTCCTGGTCACGCGGATTACGTAAAAAACATGATCACAGGTGCTGCTCAAATGGACGGCGCGGTTCTTGTAGTTGCAGCGACTGATGGTGCTATGCCTCAGACTCGTGAGCACATCCTACTTGCTCGTCAAGTTGGTGTTCCAAAACTAGTTGTATTTATGAACAAATGCGATATGGTTGATGATGAAGAACTACTAGAATTAGTAGAAATGGAAGTTCGTGAAATTCTTTCTTCTTATGAATTTGATGGCGACAACATTCCTTTCATCAAAGGTTCAGCTCTAAAAGCTTTAGAAGCTGTTCAAGCTAATCCAAAAGTTGCTCGTGGCGACGACAAATGGGTTGACAAAATTTGGGAACTTATGGACGCTATCGACAGCTACATCCCAACTCCAGAACGTGACTTAGACAAACCATTCCTAATGCCAGTTGAGGACGTTTTCTCAATCACTGGTCGTGGTACAGTATCTACTGGCCGTATCGAGCGTGGTGTTGTTAAAGTTGGTGAAGAAGTTGAGATCGTTGGTTTCGGCGACACTAAGAAAACAACAGTTACTGGTGTTGAAATGTTCAGAAAGTTATTAGACCAAGGTCAAGCTGGTGATAACGTTGGTGCTTTATTACGTGGTGTTGACAAAAATGACATCATGAGAGGTCAAGTACTTGCTAAACCTGGTTCTATCAAACCACACACAAAATTCACTGCTAACGTATACGTTCTTACAAAAGAAGAAGGCGGACGTCACACTCCATTCTTCCCTGGTTACAGACCACAGTTCTACATCAGAACAACTGACGTAACTGGTTCAATTAAATTTGAAGGCGAAATGGTAATGCCTGGTGATAACGTTGTAATGGAAGTTGAACTAATCGCTCCAGTTGCAATCGAAGAAGGTATGAGATTTGCTATCCGTGAAGGCGGAAGAACAGTTGGCGCTGGTGTTGTAGATAAAATTTTAGCGTAAGCTTTAGTTAAATCACAACAAGCATAACTTTAAAAACCCTAGATTAATTTCTAGGGTTTTTTTGTGTTATATCACATTGTTTGGGTGTTTTTAAGTAAGTGGTTGTACTTTTTGTTGATTCAAAAAGCTTATAAGTGCGCCCTATAAATGTTCGTACAAGAAAAATTTATTACGCTCCTGCTGATAGTGGTGAATGATTTTGGCGCCACTATGTGCGAGAATGGAATAAGTTTTCTTAAATGAGCTTAAAAGTGAGCGTGTTTGAGCATACTGCGTAATTATGGCTTAAGCAGTATGCGAGTTCGCGAATATTAAAAGGCGAATTTTAGAAAAATATGTAATGAAGCACCTAAGTGGCGATTTTTTGGTGCTTTTTATAAAAAAGCACAGGGATTACCTTGGGCTCACTTGCTCTATATGCTCCTGTGGGAATTAAAATTCCCACGTCGCCGATTTTAAATGTCGTCCTGTCTATCAAGGCTCATCGCCTTGATATCACGGACTAATATCCAACGTTGCAAGCTCGCTTAAAATTAGAGCAAAGCTCTAAAATTTTAAGCTTCGCTTGTTTGCTTACACCAAGCGCTATGATTATGTATGCTCTCAAATGCCTCAATTTCAACATTGTATGATGTTATAACAGAATTGTTCTCAAATCTTGTCACAACATCTCTTATGACATCTTCTACAAATTTTGGATTTTCATACGCACGCTCTGTCACAAATTTTTCATCTTCTCTTTTTAAAAGCGGGTACAACTCACAAGAGGCACAACTTTCAACCTCTTTAATTAAATCTTCTAACCAAATATGATCACTATCATCATATGAAACTTTCACACTCACAAGCGCTCTTTGATTATGCGCACCATATTGTGATATTTCTTTTGAACAAGGGCAAAGTGTTGTTACAGGCACTTTTGCACCTAAATAAAAAGTATATTTATCATTCTCATCTAGTGTGCCTTCAAAATAACAATCATAAGACATAATCGCCTCACGTGCTGATTTTGGAGCGCTTTTTTTAATAAAATATTTAAAATCAAATTTTAAATAAGCGCTTTTTGACTCAAGGCGTTCTTTCATATCCTCAAGCATTTTTTTAATGTCAACTCCAATAAGGTCTTTTTGTCTATATTCATCAAGGATTTCAATAAATCTAGACATGTGTGTGCCTTTGTAATTTGAAGGCAAATAAACGCTCATTCGAGCTTTTGTATAAACTTTTTGTGGTGTTGGTTTGTTTTTGCGCTGGATGTGCAAAAGTGTTTCTACACCCTTGACTCCGACATTTTGAAGGGCAATGTTTCTTTTGTCTTCGCTATTTTGAACATCTTTAATCATCTTGAGAGTCTATGCTTTTTTCTTCCAATGACACTAGTAATTTTAATGCTGCTTTTCTTTGCACAGCAGGTTCCGCGTTTCTTAAAACCTCAATTGCTTTAATCATAACAGGGTCATTATCGTACCAACGATTACCCCTGCCTTGAAATTGTGTTACGATGTCATAAATTCTTTCAATAACATCTTTTGCAACGTCTTCTTGCAATTTCAATATAAAATCTTTTGCCTGATCTTTTTGTTCATCTGATGATAATCTTAATAACTCAAGTGCTTCTTTTAACACAGGGTCTTTGTCGTACCAACGTTGTTGTTGAGGGTTTTGCTCGCTCATAATCCACCTTGTCTTTATTCTTACATCAAGTATAACATTAAAAAGTTAAAAACATATATATTTATTGGTGAGTTCAACAATTTGGTTGATAGACAAATGTTTTAGATAATAGTAAGATATTAATGCATAGATACTGTTTTTGAGGAAAAATTGCAAAATCAAGCAAACAATAATCCACCAAGTGAATCAACGATGAGCACACAAGAAGCGCTAGACTTATATAGCGCTGATTTGGATTTTGTTGAAGATATTTCTGAAGAGTATAAAAAAGGGTATAAATTATACAACTTCCGTCGTCCTGATAAATTTTCAAAAGAACATTTAAGAGCCCTTCAAGATATCCATAGAGATTTCGCTAGACAATTGGCGCTAATGCTTGCAGCATATTTGCGTATGGAAGTTGAAATGGATATTATTTCTGTTGATCAGCTTACATATGATGAGTATGTTTGTTCTATGCACGCACACTTTCAAAATGGAATTTTTAAACTAAACCCACTTGGTGGGGAAATTTCTGTTGGTTTTTCAGCTGAAATTTTAATGGTAATTTTAGATAGAATGCTTGGTGGCGAGGGCACAAACAACGAGCATTTAAGAGATTTAACACAAATTGAAGAGGCGCTTACAAGAAGAATTGTAGATAAAATCATAAAAACTCTTGAGGCTTCTTGGAGTTCTGTTTTACCTGTAAAATCAGAATTCACAAACCTTGATAATGGTTACAACTTGGTCCCAATTACAACACCTGGTGAGATTGTGGCACTATTATCTTTTGAAATAAGACTAGGACAAAAGAACTTTGGTTTAATAAACCTTTGTTTCCCATATCCTGTTTTAGAAACAGTTTTGGCAAAACTTACACCACAGTTTATTTTCCAACACAAAAACTTTGTGACAAACGACATCGCTAAAAATGAAATTTTATCTAAAGTTCTAACAGCTGACTTTGATTTAAGTGTAATTCTAGGTACGACAAGCGTTTCAATTAATGATGTAATTGAATTAAAAAGTGGTGATGTAATTAAGCTTGATCAAAGAATTGATGAGAAGCTCAGTGTTTTAATTAATAACAAGAAAAAATTTGAGGCAATCCCAGGAAGAAAAAACGGTGGGGTTTGTGTTAAATTAACAAACAAATATACTCCAAAGGAATAAAAATGGCAGAAAAAGAGGCAAAAGAGCTTGATTTAAACAGTATTGAAAAAGTCGAGCGCCCAGAAGTTGAAGAAGAAAAAAGCTCCAAAAATAATACAATTGGACTTTTAATGAATGTAGAGCTTGAATTAAGCGCTATTTTAGGCTTTTCTGAACTTCCATTTAAAAAAGTTTTAGAATTAACA
>CAYJMX010000143.1:0-246 GCA_964371485.1 uncultured Gammaproteobacteria bacterium
TTTTCTCTATGAAGTAGGGCTAAAAATGGTATCAACTCAAGCCTTCCAACAAGCATATTAAATATAAAAACAAGCTTTGTACCTAATGCTAAGTCAAAAAAGTTGTCCATAGGACCAACACATTCAACAAGACCAGGGCCCACATTACCAAGTGTGGCAATCGAACCTGACACAGCTAAAAGCGAATTTTTCTCAATAAGTGCTACGACAAAAGATGATAGGATAAAAATCAAGAAGTAAAAAAGA
>CAYJMX010000143.1:256-4310 GCA_964371485.1 uncultured Gammaproteobacteria bacterium
TATAACATCTTTTCCAATCGCTCTACCTTCAAGCTTTATTGGAAAAACTCCATTAGGATGATTAATTTTTAATATTTCTCGCCTTAGATATTTAACTAAAAATATCCATCTAATTATTTTCATGCCACCCGCTGTTGAAGCTGCACAGCCACCTAGGAATGTAACGATAAACAATAATATTTTAGCGTCAGTATCCCATTGAACAAAATCTGAACTTGCAAAGCCAGTTGTGGTCATTAAACTAAGGGTTGTAAAAGATGAGTGCATAAAATTATAAAGATATCCGCCCTCTTGAGTGGTGTTTAAAATAAGAGCGATAACAGCACTAAATACAATGGTTATGCCTAAGTAAGTGAGGAATTCTTCACTTTTTAAAAATTCTTTAAATTTATGTTGAATAAATACTTTGTATTGCAAGATGAAGTTAGCACCAGCTAAAAACATAAAAATAGATGTAACTATAACAACTTTTGAATTTTGATAGCCCATAATACTTGTTGGATTCGGTGAGAAACCACCAGAAGACAGTGTAGATAATGAATTACAAATCGCATCGTACATATCCATACCACACAATTTTAAAGAGATAATCTGTAAAATCGTAAGCCCTAAATACATTGTCCACAGCCAACTTGCCGTGTGTCTTATTCTTGGTGTCACTTTTTCCTCGGTTGGCCCTGGGGCTTCAGCAGAGAACATCTGACGACCTGCTACGGCAAATTTTGGCAGAACCGCAATAAATAATACAACTATTCCCATACCACCGAACCATTGAGTCATAGAGCGATAGAAAAATAATGTTTTTGGATAAAGTGAGAAATCTTGCAAAATAGTAGCACCAGTTGTTGTGATACCAGACACCGCTTCAAAAATAGCATCTATAAAACCTATCTTGTAAAAAAGATAAGGAAAAGACGCCACAAGCGCGAAAAATACCCAAGAGAAAAACACCACAAAAAGCGCTTCCGTTTTTTTCAAGTTATCAATCTCTTTTTCTCCAACTTTAAAGAGATTAAAGAGTAGCCCCAACAAAAGAGATGCAACACCACTTATAACAAATGGCAAAATATGATTGTGCTCTGCGTAAAAAAGTGCAAAAACACAAGGAATTAACATTAAAACACTTATGTATCTTAAATTTGCGCCAATTATACTAAATACAATGTTGTATCTCATTGTTCAAAAAAGTCCTTAATAATTCCAACATCTTGAGCTTTTGTGAAAATTAAAATATTGTCATTAGCACGAATTAGTGTATGACCCTTTGGGATAATGACCTTAGAGCCACGTTGTACAATAGCCACAACCGCACGTGTTGGCAATTTTATATTCATAAGCTCTGTATCTTTAAAATTAGGGTCGATTTTAAGTTCAATAATCTCCCCTAGGCCCCTTTCAACAGTGGCCAAAATTCCAGAGTGGGATTCAATAATTCTATTTTTAATCTCATTCACCGCAGCCTCTTTTGGAGAAATTGCAATATCAACCCCAACTTTTTCAAATAATGAGGCCGTTGAAGCTTGCCCTACACGAGTTATAACCCTTCTTGTACCGAGTTGTTTAGTTAACAACGAGCACAATAAATTCTTTTCATCATTATTTGTAACACTCACTACAACGTCTGATTCACCAATGTCTTCTTGTTCAAGAAGGTTTAAATTTGTACCATTGGCGTGAATAATTAAAGTTTTTTTCAATTTTTCTGCTAAAAATTCACATCTTTTATAATCATTTTCAATAATTTTTATTTTTAGATTTGTTCCCTCAAGGTTCTTTGCCAGTTCATATCCAACAGAACCACCACCTATAATGGAAATATTTCTTATGTTATTGTCATCAACAAAAAACTTTGCAGCGGTCATATCAAGAGATTCTGGCGTTCCCATAAAAATCGCCTTATCGCCTAGCTGAAACTCGCTCTCCCCATTTGGAATAAAAAGCTCTTCATCTCTTACAATACCTACAATTAGCGTTTCTTCATTAAAATCAATATCTTTTAATTTAGAATTAATCAATGAAGAATTAATTTTAATTTTATATTCAAGCAATTTTGCTCTGCCATTTGAAAAATATTCAACATCCACAGCTTCAGGAACTGTAATAAGCCTTAGGATTTCTTGTGTTAATAATCTCTCTGGCCAAATCACAGTATCAATATAAAGTGGGTGAATTTTCGAATGCTCATCTCTAATTTGTCTTAGGGAATCTCTGTTTTCTTTTTTAGATACAAAACACACATTTTGAGCATTTGAAAGCTGTTTTGCCATAAGGCAAGCAACAATATTTGCTTCATCGTTTAAAGTACATGCGATAAATACATCGCAATTTTTAACATCTGCCTCTTTTAAAACATTCATATTAGACGCCTCAGCGCACAATGTCGTTAAATCTAGGTTTTGGAATTTCTCTAAACTAGATGAATCAGGATCTATTACGATTATGTCATGGTCTTCAAAGAATTCAGCTGCTATAATTGAGCCCATTTCATTTGCACCATAAATGATAATTTTCATATAACTATATTACAAGACAAATATATTATTTTGCAAGTTCTTAAGCTATTTAATTAGAATATTTCGTCGTAGTCGCCTCTAAATGGTTCAAAAAGTCCGCCTGGAAGAAACTCGAAATCACCTTTTTCATTGTATTTTACACCTTGGAGTCTACCATCTCCAGTGGTTGTCCCAATGATTCTACCATTTTTTATATCGATAACACTAACAGCATTTTTGCCGTATTTGTTTTTACCGCCGTACTTTAAAAAGTTACCATTTTCTGATTTTACAAATCTTGCATCAACGCCATTTTCGCTTAAATATTGATTTATATGCTCATAATTAAAGTCGCCTTTTTTAATGCACTCACCTAAGCCTGAGGTTTTAAATTTTGTAAAATCATAAGGATTGCCAGAAAGGATATCAGTGTACAAAGTTTTGTTTTCCCTCATATGACCAGTATTTTGTATGTCAATTGCTTTCTGTGTTGTTTCAGATAGTTGCAGTTCGCTAAATCGTTTGCTATATTTTGGTTTTTCGCCCATATGTATTTGAAAATCATCTGCAATTCGGATATTATATGGATCACGAGAGGTTGATCTTTGTAAGACAGTAGAAGTTGCTTCGTTTAATTCTTGAGGCTTTTCCACATTTTTTGCTTCATTTTTTACTTTTGTCACCGGTTCTTGTACAACAGTTTCAGTGTTTTTATTTATTTTTTTAACTTCTGCATCAGCAGTTGCCTTGTTAGGCTTCTGGACAATTTCACCATACGATGGTCTTTCAGCTTTTATTTGAGTAGCCTCATTTGGGATATCATTTACAACTTTTTTATCTGCTTCTTTTACAATTTTTTCAACAGGTGGTGTAGTGGGGGCCGCAGGAGTAGGATTTGCAGGCTTGATATTAGTGCCATTTTTGCCGCCAATATCAGCTATGTTTTGCACGACTTGCGCAGGTGCATCTTGTTCGACAATTGTTTCTGTCAAATCTTGAGCAACTTTATCTTGCTCAACAATTTTTTCTGCAACGTCTTGAACTATTTCTTCTTGCTTTGCAACAGTTTCTTGCAGAGCCTGCACTGTTTCATCAGACTTAGCAGCTACATCTTGCGCCACAACTTGCGTAGCTTCATCTGCTTTTTGGACAGCTTTATTAATAGGTTTTGCAACATCTTCTGCCTTATCTGCATTATTTTTTATAATCTTCGCGACATCATCAACATTATCCGATGCTTTTTTTACAAGCTTGTTGATAGATTTAACGCCAAAGGCAAGTCCAACTGCTGTCACTACTGCACCTAAAGTAAGTGCCGTACGGTCATTTTTACCTTTTTCAAGTTTTTCAGCAGCACTACTTGAAGTATATGAATCAGAATAACCTGTTGTTGGCCTATAAAAATTCATAGAACTTCCATATAAATTAAACGCGCTATTATAAGGGTTGTAAGTGTTTTGCCCTATTAGATATTTATTATTAAAATTAAAACTCATATTTCCTTACGTGTTAATAATTGCTTCTTATTATATAAAAAAAAGTTTAGCAAAAAAAATGCCAAA
>CAYJMX010000144.1:0-4245 GCA_964371485.1 uncultured Gammaproteobacteria bacterium
TTTAATAAATTCACCTAGAAGAACTTCGCTTTTGCCACCGTGGTAAATATATGCCGTGTCAAAATAATTGACTCCATTATCAAATGCAAGTTTTAACTGAGAAAGTGCCAATTCTTTGTCGATTTGCACGCCCTTTAACTTAAATCTCATACATCCATATGCTAGAAGGGATATATCTGGCCCGTTTTTAACTAATTTCCTATATTGCATAAAATAATAGTAGCACGTTGGCTAAAATAGGGCAATTTGATGAATTGTCACCTTGAAATATACTTTTGAGCGTGTTATTGTGTTCATTAAGGGTCTGGCATTAAGTCAACGCAAACAAAGAAATTCCACACAACCCCGTCACTAGCAAGATATAATCGTGCCAATGAGCAGGGTTGTAGCAGAAATGGGGATGTTGTGAATATATGATGAAACCTTTGTTGCAGCAATTTTCTTAGTGCCTTTTGGGCCCTAAATAAAAAATAAATTGCTTAATCAATGTGCAACTAGTCGTCTTTTAAGATTTTTAAAAACGTTTCCACTATTTCATCTCTTCTTGACATTAAGTTTACGCCAGTGTGAGCAATGTAGCAGTTAGTTATTGAATCTAAAATACGTGCTAATAACAGAGTATCTTTGCCTGGAACTAATTCTTCTAAGCTTTGTGCTATATAATCATATAGCTTTCTCTTAGGGTCATGTCGATACGGTGGGTTTTTAACATAAAATCCCATTTTATCGATGTTTTTTTCGTAATAGTTGAGCTTATACTCTACATACCAGTACAGCTTTTTTAATGGATCAGAAATTTTCTTTCTTTGAAGCTCTTTGTATGCATTTTCGATGATATCATCAAGCCATGCATAAAATAAACCTTGCTTAGAACCATAGTATTGATATATAGTTCCTACGCCGATTGAAAGATCTTTTGCGATTTTATCTATAGATGTTTTCTCATAACCAAGAGTGTCAAAATATTTGTGAGCGCTCTCGAGTATGAGTGTCCTTCTTAGATTATCGATTTGTTCTGATACTGTACCCATATATTAGAATTATATTCTAGAAATGATAAAAAATCTAGCCCTTTGTTAAGTATTGTTACATATGAAGACGAATCGAGCTCATAGTAAGGTTTTCAAGATTTGACTATGTTAACACAGCTTTAAACGAATCAGCTATGTAGTCAATTTCTTCTTTTTTGATTATCAATGGCGGTGCTATTCGAATCGTATTTTCATGAGTTTCTTTGACAAGGATTTTGTAATCCTTCTGAAGAATTTCACAATATTTTCTCGCTTTTTCGTTTAGCTCTATGCCAACAAATAAACCCTTACCTCTAATCTCTTTAATGGTTTTTGAATCAATTTCCTTTAATTTAGAAAGTAAATAATCACCATTAATTTTTGAATTGTGAGTTAGATTCTCGTCTATTATAACATCTACAGCTGAAATTGCAATAGCGCAAGCCAAAGGGTTTCCGCCAAATGTTGAGCCGTGTTCACCTGGGTTAAACACAGACATGATTTCTTTTGATGCTAAAAATGCTGACACAGGGTAAAAGCCGCCAGATAGCGCCTTGCCTATTGTTAGTGCATCTGGCCTAATGTCTTCATGTTCATAGGCAAACATCTTACCTGTTCTGCCAAGCCCTGTTTGAATTTCATCTAATATCATAAGGATATTATTTTTATCACATAACTGCCTAATGTCTTTTAAGTAGCCACATGGAGGAATGATTATACCAGCTTCGCCTTGAATAGGTTCAAGCATAATAGCTACTGTATTTTTTGTTATTTTGCTTTTTAGATCTTCGATGTTGCCATATTCAGCTATTTGAAATCCTGTCATATATGGACCAAAGCCACCTTTTGAGCTCTCATCTGTTGAAAAACTCACTATTGTTGAAGTTCTACCGTGGAAATTTTGTGTACATACAATAATTTCTGCCTTATTGTCTTCAACTCCTTTTTTGGTGTATCCCCATTTCCTTGCTGCCTTAATGGCCGTTTCTACAGCTTCAGCACCCGTGTTCATAGGAAGGACCATTTCAAAACCTGAGATTTCAGTTAATTTTTTATATAAAAGCGCAAGTTTATCGTTTCTAAATGCTCTTGATGTGAGGGTTAATTTACCTGCCTGTTCGATGGTTGTCTTTAAAATACTATCATGACAATGTCCTTGGTTAACTGCTGAATAAGCACTAAGGCAATCTAAATATTTGTTGCCTTCAATATCATAAACATATGCCCCTTTTGCTTTTTCAATAATAACATCTAGTGGCTTATAATTATTAGCCCCAAGTTCCTTTTCCAGTTTAATATATTCTTGCGTATTCATATTCTGCTCCTAAATCTTTAACGTTAGACACTTCGCGCTGCCACCAGCTTTCATAAATTCGCTTAAATCAGTTTGGATGTGTTCAAACCCTTTTTCTTTAAGCAGATTTTTAAATCTTTCAGTGGTAATATTTGTTACAACGTAATTATTAACATTTACTGCATTACACGTAAAGTAGCTTGCCTCTTCCTCATTAACAATGATTCTTTTCTCTGGTGGCACCTTTGCTTCAATTACCCTATTGGCATAATCATCAAACGCCGCTGGATAATATATGAGATAATCGTCCTTTAATGGACAAAAGCAGGTATCTAGATGATAAAAGGCCCTGTTTGATAATTCAAGAGAAACAACTGGAATATCCAATAGTTCTGATACTCTTAAATGAGAAGATATGTCCGTTCTTGGTGCGTAACCAGCGTATAGTATCCCGTCTAAATATAGCGCATCACCAGCACCTTCAAAGACAACATCTTCAGGTAAAATGACTGTTTCATAGCCATTCTCTTTAAACCAAGCTTCAAAATGCTTTTCCTCTAGTTGACGCTGAGGGTATTTAAACCTAGCAATTAATGCTTTATTTTTAAGCATAACAGCGGCATTGGCGGTAAATACCATATCAGGAACATTGTCTTCTTGTCGAACAAGTTTTACATCAACTCCCAATTGCTCATGTAATATCTTATAAAGTTTATTCCATTGCTCACAAGCTTTTAATCTATCCGCTTGAATACTCATATTCATCCAAGGGTTGATTTCATATTAAAATTTTATCAGTCATTTTAGTTCTCTGTTGCTCCCTGCTTCTTTGCCATCTCTACTGCCTGTTGCATAACATTTTCATCTTCAGTTTCAATAATAAAAGTAGCTTCAGATACATCTTTTCTTCTGAATCCGATTTTTATATCAGTAGTATAGCAATCTATGCCTAAATCTGATAGTGAATCTAAAAGTTTTGATAAAATTAATGAATCAATAATATGACCCCTTAGTATAAGTTTTTTCTGCATAATGCCTCCCTCTGTACAATAGAGAAATAATATCAGATTTTTCGACAATAAACCACTTTCTTTGCATAAACTTTATATTTGGAATTTTATTATGTAAAGTTATTTGAACTCATTACAAGAATATTATTCACAGAATTTATAAAAAAACATATAATAATATGAGTATTGCAACTCTAGGAATAATATGCCAAAAATTAACAACATCAGCCCCTTGATGCCCCAAAAACACAGAGTAAATAAGGCAAAATCAGGCAGTGAATTTAAAAAAAATGAAAACATTCACCATTTTTCAAGCAATCCATTTGCTTATCAAAACAGCCTTGCTTCAGAAAATATTGCTTTTTTAGCAAATAAAAACACAGGTAAAGATAATGACTATATTCAATCAAAAGATTATATGCAATCATTATATTCAAGCATTTTAGATTACAAGATTGAACCTATTAAACAACAAAGCGATTTTATTGCTAATAATTCAAGACTTTACACCAGTGTAATTGAAAGAACTAGTAGCAACAACAGTGCAGCATCTGGTTTGAATTTAGATCAAGACGCCGCTACAGAAGCCATTGACAGCAATGTTATAACTCGAGATAAATTCATTAATGCTACAGGACTAAAAGGATGGAACAGAGCCGTAGCAAATAAATTATTTGAAAGGATGCCAGAAAATTACAGTCTTAACACTAAAGAGGCATTGAGCTTAATTATCCCAGCAAATTTAGAAAATGTCAGAAAAAGAAATATGCTTGAAATGCAAGAATTTGCGGATTTTAACGCTGTAGACATACTAGATGTGAGCTCACTTGATGATGAATTTTACGATATATTCATGGAAAGACAGCTCTATGAAATAAAAGATGTAAGCGGCAAGGAGCTTGCAACATCTGTTTTATACCTTGATGATACC
>CAYJMX010000145.1:0-2555 GCA_964371485.1 uncultured Gammaproteobacteria bacterium
CCCAAAACCCTTACTTTGTCGATTTTTTGAGCTTCACATCTAAAATAATTCGCATTATTCACAGCGTTTTGGATTAATTCTTTGCCTTGATCTGATTCTAAATAAGCACGAGAGGCATCTAAACTTGTAAGCATTAACAATGACGGGCTTGTTGTGTGTAAAAGTTTAAGTGCGTGCTCAATTTTTTCCACATCAAATTTTGAATTTTTTGAAATGTGCAACATAGAGCTCTGTGTCATAGCGCCACCAGTTTTATGCATAGAATGTACAACAGCATCCGCTCCGCACTCTAGTGCTGGTTTTGGAAGAGCATTAGAAAAATTCCACAGCGAACCGTGAGCTTCATCTACAATTAAAGGTACATCAAACTCCTTGCACACGCGAGATATCGCCGATATGTCAGATACGACGCCTTCATATGTCGGGTTTGTTACCCAAACAAGCGCTGTATTAGGGTTTTTAGTAAGTTGCTCTTTTAAATCTATTGGATCAACAGAACCATAAATTGAAAAATCATCCAACTTATTTGGCATAAGCCAGTTTGGATTAGCGCCAGAAATTATCATACCTGATAAAACAGAGCGATGAGCGTTTCTGCCTATTATAATTGTATCTTCAGGGTTTGTAATTCCAAAAGCTAGTGCTAAGTTTGCTATTGTTGAACCTGCTGTTAGAAAAAATGTTTTTTGAGAGTTAAAACAATCGCTTGCAAGTCTTTGAGCTTGAGCTATTGCGCCTGTTGCAGGGAACAATGTCCCTAAATTATCAAATTCATCAGTTGTATCTAATTTTAAAGCGTCATTTCCAATAAGTTCTCTAAATTCTGGTAAAACCCCTTCACCACGGTAGTGTCCAGGGATGTGAAAACCAATTGTTGGGTTTTGTTTATAATTTTTCATAGCTTCAAGTAAAGGTGCATTACACTGAGGCATCTCACTTGAAATCGCCTCACCCTGCCTAAAGCTTATTAAACTGTCTTTGTTCAATTTTTCCATTTCCATTTCTATTATACACATAAAAACAAAAATAAAAATTAATTGCGTAACGTTTTATTAAAAATGATTTTCAAATCAGCAAAAAAAATAAATTACAGTTTTTGTATGAAAAATTGATTTTATCATTGAAAGTGTTTTTTAAAAAATGATATAATCATTGAGGTAAAAGAAGGTAATAATATCCCATGGTGGACAATCGTTCAGCTGGCTTTTATGGAGTTGGCGGCGGATTTAATTTTAAATCTGGCGACATCTCAGGAACAGCGGCTAAGACAAGTGACGAAAAAAACGGCCAAGGCGGAGAATATTTCTCCCAAGATGGCAGTGATTTCGAAAATGAGAATGATAACTTCAACGAAACTCCGTTTGTTGACAGGTCTGCTGTGTTGCGCGCGTCTTTAGATTCTTTGGCGTCTTTAAATGCGTTGAATATTGAAGTTAAGCCAAATTTAAATTTAGATAAAAATAAGATTAAAAATAATAAGCAATTCGCTATTCAAGAAAATGAATATCAAGCGAAGTTTGAACAATAGCGCGACTGCGCATTGTGAAAACGAGCTTGCACAGGTGTGCCAGAGCGTGACGGCAGTGCGAGGAGCACTGGCGAACAGCTCGAGCCGTACCGAAGAAGTTTGAACAATAGCGCGACTGCGCATTGTGAAAACGAGCTTGCCTAGTTGGATGTGAGTCCGTGATATCAAGACGACGAGTCTTGATAGACAGGATGACACGTAAAATCGGCGACGTGGGACGTCAGTCCCTCAGGAGCGTACAAGTGAAGAAAAAATCTTAGCGCGACTGCGCATTGTGAAAACGAGCTTGCTTTTTAGAATAACAAAGATGTAAATTGTTCATTCTCGCACATAGTGGCGACAAAAAAGAATAACTAATTCGTCCAAGGGGTAGTATCCCCTAAATCTCTTGGGGTGATATTCAAACCAGTTGGAATGTCACATTCCACAGAATCCTTAAACACCATACAGTAAGAACAAGATTGCGAAGCAGGGTTAGAACCATTACAATTTTCTGAAGTTACGGCGTACGGAGCGACTTTTGAACTGTTTAAGTCAAAAACAAACGTATGTAAATCTTTCCCCATTGTATTTGGGCCATCTTCCCCGTTTATATCTACTATAATTTCATTTGGCTCGTTTGAAAACATTGCTGTGCCATCAGCTAGTTCTATTTTTTTACCACTAGTATCTGAGTTGTAATCAGCAATAGTGTTTCCGCTTTTATCTATATATACAACACTTGGGAAACATCCCGTCCCTGTGCCACAGTCATTTGCCAAATTCAAATGAGCTTTTAATTCATCTACGATATAACCAGAATTTCCCATTCTTATAACGGCTTCAGGGTCAAGCATTTGCATTTTATAATAAGCATTATTAATAGTGTTATAAACCTTTTGCGCTTGAGCCACAAGAGTTCTCTCAGTGTTTCTTATAACAACAGATGGTACAACAACGGCCGCTACAACGCCTATTACAGTAAGTGTTATAAGCACTTCTGCTAGTGTAAATGCTACTTTTTTCATAATTCAACTTGCCTTTAATT
>CAYJMX010000145.1:2565-4229 GCA_964371485.1 uncultured Gammaproteobacteria bacterium
ATATTATCAAATTTTTTTGCTTTTTACAATACAACAATAACACCAGTTTTTTAACTGGTGTTATATTTTTTTATTATTTTAATTACAGCTGAGAGCTAATGTAAAAAGGCGTGTGCTCTACTGATACATTTTTGTCGTCTAAAGTCCCACGATTTAATTGTGAGAAATTTGCATCTCTTGAACCAAAGGCTTTTTTAAGGAAATCATAAGCCACTCTTGGATCACAAGCTTCACCACATGTGAATAAATCAACTGCTGCATAGCCTAATTCTGGCCATGTATGAATTGCAAGATGACTTTCAGAGATAATAATTACACCAGAAACGCCATGTGGGGCGAAAAGGTGAAAACACTTGTTTACTATTGTAGCGCCACATTCAAGGGCTGCTTCCATCATATATTTTTCTACAAGTTCTGGGTTGTTAAGTACATTCGGATCACATTCAAAAAATTCTGCTAAAATGTGTCTGCCTAAATATCTTGTTTGAGCCATTTTAGGCATTTCGCTCTTGATAGGTGTTGTTATCGCCAATTCATAGTCCTCCTTATAAGGTTTTAGTACACACTTTTTTGTAAAATTTATCTTACAACATAGACAACAAACAAACAAGAAAATTATTTACTTTTTAAAGTGTTATTTTAACATTCATTAACATTTCTTTTTGGTATAATCTTTTTATGGTCAAAATTTTAATTATAGACGACGATAGCGCAATTTGCGAGTTGATAAAAATTAACCTTGATTTAATGGGCTATGATGTTAAATATCAAACCGACCCCGTTAAAGGCTATGCCATTTTGCGTCAAGAAGCTTATGACTTGCTTATTTTAGATGTTATGATGCCTGAAATTGATGGGTTTTCTTTGGCGTATAAAATAAGACAAAATGAAGATACTAAAGAAATTCCAATAATTATGTTAACTGCTCTTGGTGAATTAAAGGACAAATTAAGCGGGTTTAATTCTGGTGTGGATGATTATTTAGTTAAGCCTTTTGAAATTGATGAACTAAAAGCAAGGGTGCTAGCACTTTTAAATCGCACAAAATCTGTTGTACAGTCACTTAGAACAAAAGAAATCCTTACAAAGGGCGATATCACGCTTTTGCCAGAGAGTTATAGCGTAAAAATTGATGATAAAATTGCAAAATTAACCCCAATAGAATATGAAATTTTAAATATTTTAATGCAAAATAATAATCAAATGGTATCTTCAAAAGTGCTTTTAAAAGAGGTTTGGGGCTATGAAGAAGATGAAGATATAGACACAATTAGAGTGCATATTCGTCATTTGCGTGGCAAGATTGATAAAATTTCATCACAAAAAAATAAATACATTCAGACAATATACGGTGGGGGCTATCGCTTACTTCCAGATGGAGTAAAATCTAATACATAAGTAAGGTGGTTAGATTTTATGCGCGATATTTTTAAAAAGAAGGGCTTTTTCGCCTTTTTTCTGATTTTTGTAGTTTTACTTGTTGGTTTTTTTATTTTTCAAAACCTTCAAATAAAAACAAGTGATGATTATGTTGATAATCGAAAAATGAGTGCTAAAAAAATGTTTATAAATACTTGTAAATTAATTAAGCAGAGTTATTTAGAGCCTCATTTTAATCATCAAGATTTTAACAGGTGGGAAAAAAAATATAAAAATGTGGTAAA
>CAYJMX010000146.1:0-4171 GCA_964371485.1 uncultured Gammaproteobacteria bacterium
ATAAGCACCTGGAGATCTTACGATTTGAGAAACGATAACACGTTCTGCACCGTTTACAATGAATGTACCTTTGTCAGTCATTGTTGGAATGTCACCAATGTAAACTTCTTGTTCTTTGATTTCACCAGAATCACGGTTAACTAATCTCATCATAATGCGAAGCTGTTTAGCATAAGTTGCATCATGGATTCTTGCTTCTTCAATTGTGTATTTTGGATTATCAAACGTATAGTTTGGAAGGAAGTGTAGTTCTAATCTTCCTGTATAATCCTTGATTGGTGAAAAAGATAGAAATTCTTCTTTTAAACCTTCTTTTAAAAACCACTCAAAAGACTTTTTTTGAATTTCAATTAAGTCTGGTAAATCCGTTAGGCGAGTCTCTGGAATGCCCATAGGAGTAACACGGTTTGCATATTTTGTTGTCGACATCTACGTACCTCTAATATATATAATGTAATTACAATTTTGTTGTTAATCTTCTGCTTTAAATATTGAAAAAATACTTTTTTCGCTATTTATCAGACTTTTACCATCATATAATATAAATATAACCCGTCAAGGGGAAAATTTTACAATCTGTTACAATTTGTGTTAAAATATTAAAAAGGACTTAATAAGGTTTTATGAAAAATATTTTTTTAATCTTAATTGCTTTTTTTGGATTGGCACAAGGTGCCTTGGCTGACGTTTCTCCAAGGTATCACTCCAGTATTTCTCACTATGGTATTGGAGTTGCTAAAGTTAAGTCGAAAATAAAAATATATGACAGCGCTGAGGACAATAAAAGTTTGATTACTGAAATCTCATATGACAAAAAGGGCAACCTTGTTTGTTCATCTGGCGACTTTAATTGTAGAGAAAACCTTCTCTTTATTGCTTTTGAACCTAAAAAAGATATTGCTTTTGTGAGCGTTGAAGATGAGAATGAAGACATGCTCCAAATTTGCTATAACCAAAAAAAACAGCTGTATGGCTGGATTGAAAAGTCAAGTGGGGCAAAATTTTTAACTTACAATGAATTGCTTAATTCATATGGAAAAAAATATGGATTTTATATGTATGCCGATTCAAGCCAGAGTCAAAAAAGACTTTATGGTGCAGCAGATGTTAAAAGCGGCTCAACAGGCGCCTTTAAACTTGCAAAGCATATATATCTTTGGCTTATTCAAGGGAATTGGGCCCTTGTAAAAGTTATCGATTTTGACAATAAAGAAAAAGTTGGATGGTTAAGATATCGCTCTGATGATGGGCGATTGTATGGTTTTGTCAACTTAGACTAATATTATCTGCAAGATTTATAGTAATTAGCTTTAAAGGCAATCTCTTTTTGAGGATCGCTGTTTTGCGCCTTGTAGAATGTTGAAAGAGTGCTATCAAGTACAATTTGCTTGCCATCTGTACGAGTCAGCGCGCCATTTTTAATCTTATAAGTAACTACTTTGCCATTTTCTGTTTCATCAACAAATTTGCCATCTTGATAAACTTTTCTGTGCATTACTTGAGCGTTTCCATTTGAGCCAGATAATACAACATTGTCGCCTTCTTTTGTAACAACTTTGATTGAGCCTACTCCAGTTTGAGCATCTTTATTATAGGCCGGAAGTCCCTTAGCGTCTTTTTCAAGGCCAATGTTTGAAAACACCTGTAGAACATTTGAACCTTTGTCGTCATATTTATAAACAGCATATAATTCTTCAGAGTTTTCTTGTTCTTGAAGTAGCACAGGCATGCCTGAAGCGATTGCTGATAATCCAGCTTGTTTGTACAATGAAGCGCTTGCTTGCATTCTATCATAGAAAGTTTTTATTTCAGGTTTGAATTCTTTTGCTTTTGGATCAATCCACTCGTGACGAATTAAGTTTCTGTTTGCTACTGAAATATTTTTTGTAGCATACTCATATCCTGTTTGACCTAAATTTGTACCAGCATAGTAGAATGGCATGCCAGTTAATCCAACCATAAAGTCAGACATATTTTCCATTTTTCTTAAAGCAGGTTCCATTGAATCAGCAAAAATTTTGTTTGATAATTTTTCTCTGTCGACCTTTTTAAATACGTCCTTGTCGATTTTTTCTGCCCTATCTAAAATATCGTTAATTGCAATATCAAAAGGTGTTTGACCAAAAGCTTCAGCACGCTTAAAGTCAATTTTGCCTTGAGTAGATTTTTTACCATATGATAATTCAGCAATTGCTTGAGAAATAGCTTTAAATTCTTCTGGGTTTTTAGCTAATGCTTCACCAAAGTGTCCCTTTAAGAATGATCCAACAACCATACCTTTTGAGCTTAAATTGTCATAACTTCTATCTGGGTCTTTACCTGCAACGTGCTCTACAGCTTCAATGGCACGGCCTGTTGTTTCTTTACCATAGCCAAAACCTGATAGGTAAGCACCAGCATCAATTGCCATCATATGTAGTGCGCGCGGTTTGTCGTGGTTGTCTACAAACACGTGCGAGTGTGTTGTTGATAAAATTGGGCCAGAATTTACAAAGCCTTCCATTGAGTTTTTAAGGCCGTTTAGGTTTCCATATCTATCGCCACTAACTCCACCGAATTCTAAACTCATACCTAATGTTTCAGGAATTAGGCCAAAGAAATGAGAGTAGTTTGAACCAGTTGTAGCACCAGTTTTTTCAAAGAACATACGCTCTGCCGCGTTAAATGAGCCATATTTGCCGTGCCCTTGGAATGTTCCAGGGTAGGTAATTTCACCAACAATGTATGAGGATGGATTTACTTCTCTGATGTTAGTAACAAAGTTTGACCAAAAATCAATAACATTGTCCCAAGTCTTTTCAAAGTTAACTAAACCATCTTTTGCACTGTTTAAATCTGTGATGTCTTTTGCTGCGTCAAATCTCCAGTTTAGACCGCCACCAGCTTTATTTACAAGTGCTCTTGCTTGTTTAAAATCATTTAATGTAATGTCTTTGTAACCAGCTGATAGAATGCTGTTTGCAATTTCTTTTGTATATGTTTCATCATCTGATGCTTCAGAGATATTTTTTGTAATTAAGTTGCTCATTTGGCGAATTTCATTAATAGGATTGCCAGTTTCAACAATTCCGATTTCGCTTAAAGACATAGTTTTTAATTCTTTTGAAGTTTTAACTAATGCGTCATCTTTATCAATATAAACTTTTTCCTCTGGCGCGATTGCTTTTAATGCTGCAAAAGTGATAACTTTTTCGCCAACAAGATCTGCCATATATTGACCATATGCCGTTAGTGAGTCATCTTCAAAAATTGCATCTTCTGTCTTTGAATCAATTTCTTCAAGAACGTCTTCAACATATTCTGTCAATGCTTCAACGTTTTTAGGGTTGTTGATTGCTTGACTAAATTCTGGTGATACAAAAATTGGTGCAACCTGTGGGCTTAAATCAAGTGTTTCATAGTTGAATTTATTTACAATGTTACCAATGTATTCATCTTTATCTACAGATTCTTTATTTAAAGGCGAGCTCTCATCAAGCGCTGCTGCCATTAAAGCTTCAAGGTCTTCTAGGGAAATATCGTTTGCAAGTGCAATTTTTTCAATTTCTTTAATGTTGCCACTAGCAAGTTCTTTCGCTGTCGCCTCAACTAGGCTGTCATCAACAAATTGTGTCCAATGACTAGCTGCTTTGTATAAATGTTCTCTTACATCATTTTGACCAGCTCTGTTCTTACCAAGAGTGTTCGCGTTTGATAGGTTCATTTTAACCATATCAACGTTTCCATCCCAAAATTCTGCTCCACCAGAGCGTTCTTTTGTGGTGATAGAGAAATTATCAAAAGTGAAGAATGTGTTAATATCATCAACTTCGCTTAAAGATTTATTTGTATATCCGCTGAATCTTTCTTCAACTGAATCATTTGAATAATCAATTTCAAAGAAATATGGAAGTACAGAATCTTGATGTACTGCAATATCATAATGATCTTCAGGGTTAGCATTGGCGTAAGCATCAATTAAAGTTTTTGTATCAGTTTGTTGAGCTTTACTTGCTAAAGTTTTGTCATAAAATTGGATATAGCTTGGCTTATCTGGATCATACTTTACGCCTTCAACTCCTTTTGGATTAACAACTTTAAAGCCAAGGTTGTCAAGGGCATTTTTTGAGTATTGGTTGTTGTGAAAAACCGAATCAGGCAACACGCCTAGTTTTACATCACCATTTAATTT
>CAYJMX010000147.1:0-4124 GCA_964371485.1 uncultured Gammaproteobacteria bacterium
CATCTGTGTGATGGCGCGTTAAATGTTTTTAAACCATCTTGAATAATAGAATCTTCAATGTTCTCAATTTTAGCCGAAATTATAGCACACATAGCGTTTTGGAGGTTATGCGAACCAACAATATTAAGCTCTTTAGTATCTATAATTTTATTATTTTCAAAATAAATAGCATCGTCTATAACATAAGCACAGTTGGATTTATCAGCCAATTTAGACCCATCAAGAGCAAAGAAATAAACCTTAGCGCTCAACTCTTGAGCAAGCGTTCTTAATTTTTCATCATCATAATTTAAAATCGCAAAATTATTTTTATCCATCCTTTTAAACACTGAAGCCTTTGCCTCAAAATACTTGTCAGATGTGCCATGGAAGTCAATATGATCATCTGTGATGTTTGTAAAAATGGCAACTTTTGGAACAAAAGAATTTGAATAATTTAGCTGATAAGAACTTGTTTCAAGAATAAAATAATCAAGGTTATCATTTAAATACTCAACAGGCGACACGCCTATGTTTCCGCAGGCTTTTGAAGCGTATTTTTGAGAAAAAATATGTTGAGTCAAAAGAGTGGTTGTAGTTTTACCGTTTGTGCCTGTAATCATTACCATTTCAGGGACTTTTACAGTATTTTTTATTTTATAAACAAATTCAATATCAGAGAAATATGAAATATTATTTTCCTCTAGTTTCTTTAAAATAGGCGCGGTAGTTGGAATAGAGGGAGAAATTACTGCAAAATCGGCATTTTGAATAAATTCATCACTATGAGAGCCGAATTCAACTTGAACACCAAGCTTTTTTATTTCTTCAATCTCAGATTTTTTAAAGTTTTTGATGTCACTATACTCGCTTAAAAAAACATTCGCTATTGGCGCTAAATATTTAGCAAGCGCAATACCAGTAACTGAAAAACCTAATATTAAAACTTTTTTGTTGTTAATTTCAAACATTATATTCCAATCTTTTTACTAAAATAAAATAAGCCTACAGCCAAAGCACCAGCAAGCGCTGATATTAGGCAAAATACAAAAACAATTTTTCTCTCTGACCAACCAACAAGTTCAAAATGGTGATGAATAGGGCTCATTTTAAAAATTCTTCTTTTAAATATTTTAAATGACGCCACTTGAAGCATCACAGACAGTGTTTCAATGATAAATACAACACCGATAATAATTAGCCATAGTTCAAATTTGCCCATAATTGCAATTGTAGCAAGCAAACCACCTAGTGCCAAAGAACCCGTGTCGCCCATAAAAATTTGAGCTGGGTGTCTATTAAAATACAAAAACCCAAGGCAAGCGCCCATAGTGGCGATGGATATGATAGCTAGATCAGTGTGGCCAGATAATTGGCAAATTATAGCGCAGGCTAAAAATGCAAATACTGAATTCCCGCCAGCTAGCCCGTCTAGTCCATCTGTTAAATTAAGCGCATTTGACGCACCTACAATCATAAAAATTGTAAACAGTGGGTACATCCAACCTAAATCAAAAGAAAAGTTTAAAAACGAAAGCTCTGTTTTACCAGAGAAAACAAGGTAAAACGCAGGAAGCATTGACACTGCTATTTGTAACATCAACTTACCACGAGCTGATAGTCCAAGGTTTTGCTTTGCTTGAATTTTTTTAATATCGTCTTCAAAACCTGTAAAAGCATAGAAAACAAGCGTCATAAGAACAATTAGCGCCTTTGTTGTAATTTCTTGAGCCATAAAAAGCGTAATTAAAGAGGCGATTATTATTGAAATAACGATGAAAATACCACCCATAGTAGGCGTTTTTTCTTTCCCTGCGTGCATTTCTTTAACTTCTTCTCTTAAATATTGAGCATAAGACATTTTTTTCATGAAATTAAGACATACAACACCTAGTAATAAGGCCAATACAAGCGCTATTAAAGCCGCTATTGCTATCATTATCATAATCTACCTACCATTTCAATAATTTCTTCCAATTTCATTGCTCTAGAGCCTTTTACAAGAACGGTTGAACCTTTTTGAATATTTTCTAGCAAATATTTTGCACATTCAAAATTTGTTTCAAAGTCTTTGCCATCAAGCATCGAAGTTTTTAAAATATGTTTTGCCAAATTTCCAACAGTTAAAAGTGTAACATCACTATAAGAGCTTAAAAATTCGCCAACTTTTTTGTGATATTTTATTTCATCTTTTCCAAGCTCTGCCATATTTCCAAGCACCAACACTGGTTTTTCATAAACATCTAAAAATGCTTTTAAAACTGCCATCATAGACTCTGGACTAGCGTTATAGCTGTCATTTACAAAAGTAAGCTCTTTTATTTCTGAAATTTCCCATCTTTTCTCTATAGGTTTAAAATCCAAAAGTCCTTTTTTGATATTTTCAACAGAAATATTCAGCGCCTTCGCCACTTCAATGGTCAACAGTGCGTTTTCGATGTTATATTCACCCTCAATGTTTAATTTATACTCTTGATTTTCATATACAAATTCGCTTGCATGCTTTGAAATAGCATAGCTTTTAGTATCTAACAAGTTCTTAAAAATTCTTTCTCCATCAAATTCAAGATTGTGAACAAGATTATCAGAGTTAAGCCCAATAAATACACCGTCTTTTTTAAGGTTAGAGGCTATTTCGCACTTTGCAATTGCGATATTTTTAATTGTACCTAAGCGCTCAAGGTGCGCTGAACCAATGTTTGTAATAAGCGCTATATCAGGGTTTGAATATTTTGATAAAAGTTGAATTTCACCTAAGTTTCTCATGCCCATTTCAACAATAACAACTTCAGTATCTAGTGGCATAGTGAAAAACGTTTCGCAAAGCCCGATTTCATTGTTGTGATTTAAATATGTTTTATGGGTTTTATAAGTTGTAGAGATAGTTGAATACAACATTTCTTTTGTTGTAGTTTTCCCGTTAGAACCAGTTATGGCAACAACTTTTGGGTTAATTTTATTTCTAATATAATTTGCAAGATTTAAATAAGTCATTAAAGAATTTTTTGTATATAAAACAAAGTCTGCGTTTTTATTAATTTTATGTTTATCTTGAGTGAAATATCCTCTAGCGCCTAATTCTATTGCTTTATCAATAAAATTATGCCCATCAAAATTCTCACCCCTTAAAGGCAAATATATGTCACCTTGTTGGATTTTTCTTGTGTCGGTTGAAATTTCAAACTCACCATCAATATTTTTTTGATGAAGAATTTCAACGTCACTGTGTTTTATAATTTCTTCTATACTTAATTTCAATTCTATCTCCCAAGTTGGTTTAAAGCCTTTGCTTATTAACAAAATTTTAAATCAAAAAGGTTTTGATGTAAAATAAAATTTATGAAGAAAATTGCTGTAATTCCTATAGATAATCGCCCAATTTGTTATGATTTAATTAATGATATTTTAGCTATAGATTCTAACTATGAGTGTCATTTGCCCGATATTAAGCACCTTGGCGGACTAACACATAGTGCAAATATCGATGAAATATACAATTTTTTATTGAGCATGCCCTATGTGGATATTTTAGTAATTTCGCTTGATACAATAGCATACGGCGGGCTTGTGTCCTCTAGAAGAACTGAAGATGATTTTCAAAGTATTAAAAATAGAATAGAAAAATTTATAGAAATTATTCAAAAAAAGGCGAAAAAAGTTCTTGCTTTTTCTAGCATAATGAGGATTTCAAACAACAACATTAATGAAGAAGAAAAAGAGTATTGGAATATTTATGGAAAAAGAATTTATCAATATTCCTACCATCAACACAAATCAAGAGCACTCAAGACCTTCAATTGTGTTTATAATCAAATTCCAGAAGATATTTTAAATGATTATTTAAAAACAAGAGAAAGAAACTTTGAAATTAACAAATTATACCTTAATTATCTTGAAGAAAAAGTGTTTGAAACCCTTGTGTACTCAAAAGATGACACAGGAGAATATGGGTTAAATGTTGAAGAGGCGCAAAAACTAGAAGAAGAAATTAAAAAAAGAAATTTAAATGCGCTTGTGAAAACTGGCGCAGATGAAATCCCGCTTTCGCTTTTATCTAGAGCGCTTGTTGAAGATGATTTAAATGTTAATCCAATTTTTATACACGATAATTCTAAAGATTTAATTTCAAAATATGAAGACATATC
>CAYJMX010000148.1:0-4112 GCA_964371485.1 uncultured Gammaproteobacteria bacterium
GCTATCCTCTGTGTCACTGTATCCTTCAGCGTTTAAGGCAGCTTCGATAAGTGGCTCATAATCATTATTTATAATTTTAAATACCTTGTTTGAAGTTATAATTTTATTTGAAAAAAGTGTTCCCCTAATTAAGTTATCAATCTTATGTGAAAAATTTTGAGTGAGCAAAATTACCCCATTAAAGTTTGCAAAATCAGAAGGCAAATCGTCCGTTGTTAAGTCTGCAATTAAATTTTTATGTTCCTTGAATTTAGAGTATAAATGCGCCTTATACATTTGAGCGTTCGTGTAAACATTAATTTCTCGATCGCCAATTGTGTCTAATAATCTATCAAGCTCGTTTAAATCTGGCCCTGAAATCATTATAGATTTGCCATCAATAGGGCTAGATTGCACAGTGGTGCAAGACTTTTCGCCATATGCTTTTTTATATTCGTAATTAATCGCGTTTTCAATTTCAAAATTTATTTTTGAAAATTCAAGTATTCTTCTTTTTAATTTTTCATTCCTTGTGGATAAAAAGTTGCTTAAAGAGAAAAATCTTACAAGTTCAAAATCAAAATCAGTAGTATCAAAATCATAATTTTTCAACATTTGAATAGATATGGCGCTTGATTTTGATAAGAAAGTAATAAATTCAAACAGCCTTTGTTTTTCAAGTTCTATGCTGTTGTATTTATTTTGAATGCGCTGTTGCCCAATTTTAATAAGCTCATTTAATTCTAGGCTTGATAATTTTTCTTGTTCAAATTCTATAGACTCACACGGCACGTGGTTTTTCTTACAATAATTTGAATATTTTTCTTTTAAAAATAATTTTTCATTTTCAATTTTTTCTAAAAATTCAATCAAGTCGCTTTGTTCAAAATTTGAATCAATCATAACAACACTCAAACCCTGAGTGATATTTGAAAATACATTGTTATCAATGTCATTGATCTCTTTTAATTTTAGAGCATAAAAACTACTCTCTTTTAAAGTGGAGAGAATAATTTCTTCTATAGCATTGAGCACAGGATCAATAGAACAAGCGCCCAAGCTTTTACAGTTACCTTTTAAGGATTCATTTTTTAAAAATTCAAACATAGTAATTTTATTTTAGGTGTTGTTTGAAATAAAAAAATTGCTAGATGTGGCTATTTGAATTTAAACAAAAGGGCTATTTTTCCATTGCTTTTTCAAGTGCGATTTCAAGAGTTTGAATTTTATTTTCTAAGGTTTTAATTTTTAAATCGCCATCATCTGCTGTGTTTGAAGTTTTTTCGTAATGTTTTTTTAATTTTCTAAATTTAGCATCAGAGTCAAATAAAAATCCTAGCATTGCAAGTTTGCAAGCTGCAAAGCCGAACATAAATGCGATAAGAGAGTATATAAATAAGTTTGTACTAATTGTTTTATCTATAAAAGTTACAACGATATCTGGATTGTTCATTCCAAAAATGTAAACAAATGCTCCCATAATTAGAAACGATATTAAAAACGCAAAACTTTTCATTTTTCTTCCCTCATAATCTTTATTACTTTAATATAATCTTTGTCAAAATCACTTTCTTCAAGTTCAAAAGTCATTATCTCATTATTTTTTGGGTGTGTAAAGCTCAAATAATAAGATTGAAGCACCTGCTCTGTCGTTTTAATGTTTCTAAATCGCTCTGCTGTGGCGCCTTTTGCGTTATACAAATTATCTCCAAATATTGGGTGATTAAGATATGACAAGTGCGCTCTAATTTGATGAGTGCGCCCAGTTTTGAGTTCTAGTTCTACAAGGGTCGCATCATTAAACCTTTCAATAACCTTAAAATGTGTTACAGCTTCCTTGCCATCTGGCGATATAACCATTTTAACGCTCTCTTTTAAATCTCTTTTAAGGGGTTTGTTTATAATTCCTAAATCCTCCTTAAAACAACCAAGCGCTATTGCTTTATATTTTCTTATGGCAGTTTTATTTTTAATCTGATCTTGAAGATTTTTGTGCGTGTCATCGTCTTTTGCAATAACAATAAGCCCTGCTGTATTTTTATCCAACCTATGCACAATACCTTGTCTTTGAGGCTCTTGCTTGTTTGATAGCTTGTCTTTATACCTATATAAAAGTGCGTTAACAAGCGTGCCCTTGCTGTCATAAGCACTTGGGTGAGTGAGCATATTTTTCGGCTTATTTATAACAGCAAGATAATCATCCTCATAAACCACATTAAGTTCTATATCTTGCGCTTCAATTGTTGTCGATTTATCTATAAAAATCTCGTCACTATATTCAATAGCGTCATTTTCCCTTAGTTTATAAGAAGACTTTGTGGGTTTATTGTTTAACAAAATAAGCCCAGTTGTAATGGCTTTTGAAATGATATTTCTGCTTAAATTAAGGCTGTTTGATAAAAACGCATCCAGTCTTAATTTGCAATCTTCACTAGTTACTACTATTTTCTTCATTTTTACCTTTTTTAAGTGCAATTTCTTGCTTTATTAAAGACAGAGTGTAGATAAAAACAGCAGCGCATATCATAATATCGTATGTATTAAAAACGGCAAAATTCACAAAATTTAGCTTGATATAATCTATCACATAGCCCAAAGTTATTCTCTCATAAAGGTTTCCAAATATACCAGCACAGAAAAGAGTGATTGAAACTATTTTTGTTTTTTCATAAAACGCTACTTTTTTATACATATACACGCTTAAAAATATAAAAGCGATTGAAGATAGAACTATTAACACTGTTGTGTGCGAAGATAAAATTGAAAAAGCGGCACCCGTGTTTTTTGATACTACAAAAGAAAAAATAGGGTTATTTTGCGTGCTCAATTGCGCGTAAACATCAGTACAAAGGTTTCTTAATGTTGTGCCTAGTTGCCATAACATTAGAAGCGCTATTGTATAAAATATTGATGCTCTTTTATCCTTTGGTGTCAGTATTTGTTTTAGTGCCATTTGTTTTCTCTTCTGTTTCTCTAATAGGATTAACTTTATTGTATAAATTTACTCTTTGCATTAAAAACGCCAGTCCTGTCATTTTAAATTCTATGGCGCTAAAGTCATCTGCGATATCCATTTTTGTAACCCCAACAGAGGCTATGGCGTACTCGTTAAATCCTGTTTTGTTTGATTTTACAACGCGCTCTAAAATGCCGTCTTTTGGAAGCTTTCTAAATACTTCTTTTGGTTCAACATTTGGATATAAAATTTCTTCTCTACCTAAAGATGCGATAATTCTATAGCCTTTTTCTGGTTGCATTTTAAGGCTAAGGCAGTATTCTTCATCAAGAGAGATTTTAGTAGGCGCTATAAGTTCCATTTTAAGGTCTTTTGCGCTTCCATATTTTATAGATGTAATTTCATTTATTATATTATCTGAAACTATTTTCCACTTGTCATTTTTTCTCTCTAAATGAATTGCATAGTTGCACTCACCAGCTAATATGCCAGTGTTTACTTCATTTATCGTGTTTGAGTCTTCTTTATTCTCAGGTGGATTTACAATTGTCGCCGTTGTTTTATCCATAAGATTCACAACAGCTTTGTCGTTATTGATGTGGATGTTTGTAATTTCGCTTACATAGCTAATGTCGGAATAGATTTTAAATGTTTCAGATAGCATTTCTTTAAATGTTTCATAATTAAAACCGTCAAAACTGACATATGACTTGTCATAGAAAGTCATTATTTTTTCTATGTCGTGCTTATTAGAGTACTCATTTAATAAATCAAGATTTTTCTCAATTTCAGCGATATCTTCTTTTAACTGTTTCTTTTCAAGTTTTACCCTTTTCTTTAAAAGAGCCTTTTCCTTTTTCGCGCGCTCCTTTGGAGTTTGCGCTAGTACACTAAAGTCAGTGTTTGCGTTTATAAATATTGTTAATAAAAGTGCTAATATTATTTTTCTCATTTTTTCCTCTAGGTTGATTTGTTATTATTATCTCATAAAAATCATATGATATTTATGCACGCCATAATATAGAACAATTTCCATAAATTCTGTGTTTAACTCATTAACATCTATGAATGATTTTGGCGCAGGTTTTCTTTGTGTAGATTCTGGAAACAGCGTACCCATAGCATCTGTAGTTTTTTTACATATTTTTTGCCATAGTGTCATCTTTTTTGTTGGTAT
>CAYJMX010000149.1:0-4104 GCA_964371485.1 uncultured Gammaproteobacteria bacterium
TGGAACGATAAAACTTGAGGCGTTCGCTCGTGGGGAGTATTTTGTAAAATAAGTAAGCAAAGTGGTCAACTCTCGCACATAGTGGCATGCAATAAAAGAATAAAATTGCGTGCGGGTTCCTTATCGAACTTTATTCTCTTCACCCTTTAAAAGTCTTTGGATGTTTTCTCTATGCAAATACGTAACATAAAGTGCTGCAACAGCGCAATATGCAACATATGCGATTGGCTCATTTAAAAAATACATAACAACAGGCGATAATAACAGCGCCACAATTGAACCAAGTGAAACATATTTGCTAACATATGTAACTACACCCCAAATAAGCGCTATTGCTAGTCCTACAATAGGGTTTAGGGCTAAAATTGTGCCAACGCCAGATGCCACAGATTTTCCACCTTTGAATTTTAAAAATATAGGCTTTGAGTGTCCTAAAATAACTAAAATCGCGCATAATACAGGTAATACACCAAGGTATAATTCAGAGTAATTAACCCCTTGAATAACGGCATATTTTGCCATTACAACAGGCAGGGCACCCTTAAATGCGTCAAGTAGCATAACAATAAAGAACCACTTTTTACCTAGCACCCTTTTTACATTAGTGGCGCCAGTAGAGCCAGAACCGATGTTTCTAATGTCATCACCAGTTTTTGCTTTAACAATAATATATCCTGTTGGAATTGAACCGATTAGATACGCCAGTACGCAAAAGGCTATAAAAATTCCCACTATCATTGTTTGTCTCCTTTTTGTCTGAAAGAGATTCTGATTGGACTGCCAAAGAACCCAAACGCTTCTCTTAATTTTTTAGTCAAATATCTCTTATACGACTCTTTTACAAGGTCTTTGTTGTTTATGAAAAGTACAAAAGTTGGCGGTTTGCTCTTTGGTTGAGTGGTGTAATACACCCTCATAAGCTTACCCTTAATAGATGTTGGAGGATTAAGCGCGTATGCTTCATTTACAACTTTGTTTAACAACCCAGTTGAAATTCTTTTCGCTCTTTCAAAGGCTACTTTTTTGGCCTCTTCATAGATGTTGCTTAATCTTTTACCGGTTTTTGCACTGATGAAAATCTTTGTTGCATAGTTTAAAAACGGTGCTTCTTTTTCGATTTCTTTTTCAAAAACGTGAGTTTGAACATTTTTAACCAAGTCCCATTTGTTAAATGCCAAGATTAAACCACAGCCAGATTCTTCAATAATTTGCGCTATTTTTTTATCTTGATCAGATAAGCCTTCGGTGGCATCAATTACAAGAAGGGCAACATCCGCTTCTCTAATAGAGCGGATTGCTCTATCTACAGCGAATGCTTCTACTCCATAGTCTACTTTTGCTTTTTTTCTAATGCCGGCTGTGTCAATTAAAATAAAATCTTGACCGTCATATGTAACATCAGAATTTATAGAATCTCTTGTTGTACCAGAAACGTTTGATACAATTGCTCTATTTTCATTTAAAAGATTGTTTAAAATTGAAGACTTGCCAGCGTTTGGTTTCCCTACAATTGCAATTTTAATGGTTTCATCAAACTCATCTGGATTTTTATCTGGTTCAATATCTTCTGTAATGATTTCCAATAAATCGCCAACCCCGCCACAGCCGTGCAGTGCTGATAGACAATGTGGTTCACCAAAACCAAGAGAATAGAAATCTGTAGCGTCATTTTTTTGATGAGTAGAATCAACCTTATTTGCTACAAGCATTACATTCTTTTTTGTTTTTCTTAAAATATTTGCAATGTCATAGTCAAAAGGGCTAATTCCAAGTTTGGCATCAACAAGGAATATGATTGTATCCGCCTCTTCAACGGCAATTTTTGCTTGCGCCAGAATGTTATTAACAAATTCATCCTCATCGCCAATTATAATACCGCCAGTATCAATTACTGTAAAACTTTTACCTTGCCAGTTGGCGTCAAAATAAATTCTATCGCGTGTTACACCTGCCATATCATCTACGATAGACTTTCTCGCCCCTATAATTCTGTTTACAAGGGTAGATTTTCCAACGTTAGGACGACCAACTATAGCTATAATTTTCTCATTCATATGAGTATTTTAGCTTAAACATTATGAACTCACAAGGGGCAAAGTTAAGGTGCAGCATGTCTTTTGGTGTATTATGTACAATTATTAATTTTGCAAAATTGCACCAAGGGCTTAAAACGCTCTTGTGCTGTAGTTTCTAGAACTTACCTAAAGAATTGTAAACTTTTTTAAATATAGTTGACATTATTAATTGTAATTAGTACAATAATTAAACTGAAGTTAATTGATATGTAAAAAGTTCAAAAATTCCTTCCTTTGGAACAAACTTTTAAAACATTAGAGAGAGAAAATCAATTAATTTGAAAATCTAAAACTAAGCATTAACTGCCCTTTTGGCAACAGAAGTGGAAAAAGATTAAATATTTTAGTTTAAGAAGCAACTAACAACACAAATACACGCAGAAGATATATCCTCTGCGTTTTTTATTATGTTTATGGTATTTTATTTGTATGTTTACAGGCCTTGTTGAAGAAATCGGAATAATAAAAAGTGTTTCTCAAGCAAAAAATGGGAAAATTTTTGAAGTAAGTGCTAGTTTTTCTAATGAATTAAAACTAGGTGAAAGTGTTGCTATAAATGGCGCTTGTCAGAGTGTTACCTTAATTAACAGCTCTTCCTTTCAATTTTTTTCAATGCAAGAAACGCTAAATAATACAAATTTAAATTCTCTAAAAGTTGGCGACAGTGTTAATCTAGAGCGAGCATTAACCCTAAGTTCAAGGCTTGATGGGCATCTTGTTCAAGGTCATATAGACTCTGTGGCGAAATTAAAAAGTATAAAAGTACTTGGTGATTATAGTGATTACATTTTCGAATGTGACACAAAATATATTGTATTAAAGGGTTCAGTAGCCATAAATGGCATAAGCCTTACTGTTTCAGGGGTTAATGACAATTCTTTTAAAGTAAGTATCATCCCTCAAACGCTAGAGAAAACTAATTTAAAAGACACAAAAGCAGGCGATGTTGTTAACATTGAAACTGATATTCTAGGCAAATATGTTGAAAAATTTTTGTCTTCAAAAGATAATAAAAAAGGTTTAACACTAGACTTTTTAAGAGAAAATGGCTTTTAGGGCTGGGAGAATATTTTGAAAGAAATAAAATTTAATACTATAGAAGAAGCAATTGATGATTTTAAAATGGGTAAACCCGTTGTAGTAGCAGATGATGAGAATCGCGAAAATGAGGGCGATTTACTTTTCCCTTCAAGCTTTATAAACCCTGATGCTATTAATTTTATGGCAAAAGAGTGCAGAGGTTTAATTTGTCTGGCGCTAGAATCTAAAAGGGCAAAACAACTAGGTTTAAACCCAATGGTAGAAGACAATACAGATGTAAAAGGCACAGCTTTTACTCAAAGTGTTGATGCTGATCCAAAATTTGGTGTTTCAACTGGCATTTCAGCATATGACAGAGCAAAAACTATTCAAGTTATTTTGGATAAAAAAACTTCTCCAGAAGATTTAAGACGCCCTGGGCACATTTTCCCACTAATAGCTAAAAAAGGTGGAGTACTAAGACGCGCTGGACACACTGAAGCAGGGGTAGATTTAGCGAGATTATCAGATTTAGAACCTAGCTCTGTAATTTGTGAAATTATAAACGATGATGGCTCTATGGCGCGTAGGGATGACCTTTTCGCGTTTGCAAAAAAGCATGACTTAAAATTTGTTACTGTAGAGCAGTTAATTAAATATCGTTTAGAAAAAGAAAAATTTGTTAAAAGAGAAGTTATAACAAAACTTCCGACTATTCACGGCGAATTTGAAATCTATGGTTATGTGGATTCAATTACTAAAAAAGAACATATAGCACTTGTAAAAGATGACGGCAGTGACAAATTGCCTCTTGTAAGAATGCACTCTTGCTGTTTAACAGGCGATATTTTCAACTCTTTAAAATGTGATTGTAATCAACAATTAAATAACGCACTTAAAATGATTAGTGAGTATAAAAAAGGTGCTCTTGTTTATATTTTAGACCATGAAGGACGCGGAATTGGGCTTGTTAATAAACTAAAAGCGTATGAACTTCAAGACAAGGGAC
>CAYJMX010000150.1:0-2633 GCA_964371485.1 uncultured Gammaproteobacteria bacterium
TTGTAAACACGCTCTAAGCTAGGGTCTTGCTTCATTTCTGTTTGAAGCTGTGTTAATTCTTTTTTGCAAAAAAGAATTTCGTTTCTCAATGAAACTAAAAGTTTTTCATTCATTTTTATCATCCAAATTTCTAATGTAATAACGGGGAATATAAGTATATTAGCAAACTTTTAAAAATTAAAGTTCATCCTAGTGTACGAAAACATTTTGTTGCACAACAAGTATAATTAGTAGTATGAAAAAAATAGTAAACGCATATCTGCACACTCACTATGATAGAGAGTGGTATAGGGACAAAGAGGAGTTTAATTTAAGGCTTGTTGAATTATTTGACGAGGTGATAATTGAACTAGAGAGAGGCTTTGCGCCTTGTTTCTATTTTGATGGGCAAGTGAGCGCACTTATTGATTATTTAAAATTTCGCCCTGAAAATGAACAAAGAATTAAAAAGTTAATTAAACAAAAAAAACTTTTTATAGGTCCATTTTTTGTTAGTGCCGATGCGTTTTTATCGAATTTAAGATTACAAATTAAAAATTTAGAAAAAGGGATGAAATTTTCTAAAGAGTTTGAAAATACCGATTTTATTGGATACTTAGCCGATATTTTCTCTCATTCTCGTTCAAGTTTTGAATTATTTAAAAAATTTGATATAAATAATGCAATTATTTGGAGAGGCACAGGTGCCATTAATTCAGAATTCAAAATGCGTGATGTTAATATAACAAGGCTTATCGAGGGATATTTCATTGACACCCTGCACAATAATACTGATATAAAAACTTGCGCTAAAAATTTAGAAAATATTTTAGATAAAATTAATGAATTCTCTGATGATAAGCTATTGTTGCCCCTAGGGGGTGATCATCTTGCTATTATTAAAAATGCAAGTGAAAAGATTGATGAAATAAATAAACATTTATAAAAATATGAAATTATTTTAGTTTCTCCTTTTGATTATTTTAAAGACTTAGATTTTAATAATAAAAAAGAGTATGATGGCGAGTTTATGGATAATTCAATTCATAATATTCTAGGTGGGGTGTACTCTTCAAGGGTATATCAAAAAATTGTTAATTCTAAAAGCATGTTTGAATTAACAAAAATAGTAGAACCGCTAAATCATTTTTTAAATCAAAATTATGGCGCACAAATTGAATATATTTATGAATTGATGTTGAAAAATCACGCACATGATTCTATCTATGGCTGTTCTCTTGATTCAGTGCACAGAGCCGTGCAAAATAGATTTGAAAAAATCGAGAGTATATTATTAGGTATTAAAAAAAGAATTATTAGAGATTTTCATAAAAACACCAAGAAACCAAACTGTGTGGGCGTTTTTAACTTGTCACACGGCGGCAATATAAGCACCCTTAAATTCACAAGTGAACATAAAATTAAAAATTCTCAAATATTATCAAAACAAAAAGGTTTCACAGATGAAAAGCTGTATAATACAAATCAGGTGCCAATTACAGAGGATATTACTACTTTATATGAGCAAATAGTTGAAATTGATAATATAAAACCATTTTCTTTTAGCTCTAAAGTCCCTCTTGTGCCTACTAAAAAAACATTTGCCACAAATTGTTCTATTGAAAATGACAATTTAAAATTAGAGATTATTGATAATAAAATTGCAGTTTATGACAAAAAAAATAATCAAAAATATGATGATTTTATTAAAATTATTGATACAAAAGATGATGGCGATAGCTATAATTACGCGCCAGCTGGCGAATCTGTTGAAATTAAAATTTTAAAAACAAAATTAATATATTGTGGAGATATTCAATCTAAATTAAGAATATATTTTAAAAACATTGAATTAGATGTAATTTTAAATAATAAAAGTGAATTTTTTGAATTTGATATTAAATTAAATAATAAAACTAAAAATCATAAATTACAGCTTGTGTTTAATTTAAAAGCGCCTATTGATGTGCATTTCGCGCAAGACGCGATGGGGATTATAAAAAGAACTTGTGACCCTAATTATTCTCTATATCAAAATATGCCAGCTAGGCGCCCACAAGAGCTTAAAACAAATTCCTTCCCAATGCTCAATTTTGTAATTGCTCAAAACTTTTTTGCGCTTACAAAAGGGCTTAATGAGTATGAAATTTATAAAAATGAACTAAGAATTTGCCTAATAAGATCAAGTGGAATTATTTCAAATCCTAAAAATAAAGCGCGCTCTATTCCAGCGGGCCCGCCTATTTCAACCCCAGAATTGCAATGCTTGGGTGAACATAAAATGAATATTTGTATTGGCTTTGAGAGTGATTATAAAAAAATATTTGGATATCAAGATGAATTTTTTAATTCTCAAGTTGCTTTTTTGTTGGATGAAAAAATTGAAGATAAAGAGTTTTTAAAATTGAATAACAATCAAATTTTTTATGGAATTAACGATAAAAAAGAGAAGATTTTGTATGATTTTATAGATGATGGGTTAATATTTGATAAATAATAGCGATTTTGCTTGCAAATAGCTGAAAATTTTTATAAGATTAAATATAGTAGGTAATTTTTGTAGAGGAATGAAATGCCAAAGGCGTATAAAGCAAAGTATATCATAGCATCAGACGGTAATTTATATGAAAACTGTTCTCTTGTGGTTGATGAGG
>CAYJMX010000150.1:2643-4093 GCA_964371485.1 uncultured Gammaproteobacteria bacterium
ATTTAAACCATGAAGAAATCAAGCACATAAAAGATTATTCTGATTCAATTATCACACCTGGTTTCGTAAATTTACACTCGCATCTTCAATATTCAAATGTGCACCCTCAGAAGCGTTGTTTTCGCCATAAATTAAAACAGGTGTACACAGATATAAAAAAATATTATTACCTTGCTGGAATCGATAAGAACAAGTTTATATATAGATTTGCAAGCTTGTTATCGAACTATTTTTGCCTATCAAGAGAAAATAAATTCGCAAGCTTTAAACTAGGCTTAGAAAAATCTTTATTAGCAGGCACAACTTGCATCTCTCAACTTTCTCAGGAATCAAAATATTTTGAAATTTTTAACGAATCACCAATTAAAACGATGATTTTCTTTGAATTATTCTCTGATAGTGCTGATAAAAGTAAAGAAGAATTCAGAATTATTCAAAAAAAGATTGATAAATTATTAAAACAAAAGTCAGATTCAACATTCATAGGCGTTGCGCCTTATTCTATGTGCTCTTCACACAAAAGATTATACAAAATTTTATCAAAATATTGCAAGAAAAATAATCTTATTATGACAACAATTTTAGCGCAAAGCAAAGCTGAAATGAGCTGGTTAAAGTTTGGTTTTTCAGACATTGATTTGCTAAATGCCTTTACTGGTAACAAAAAGTTTGAACCTGCAATTAAAGGAATTAGCCCAACACAGTTTCTAGAGAACGTAAAAGCGTTGAATAAAAGAACTTTAATTAGTTATGGAAACTTTTTAGAGCAAAGTGATTTAGAGGATTTACAGAAAAATAATGTCGCACTTGCTTATTGTCCAAGGGTTTCAGACAAAATTCACAATAAAAAATTAGATTTAGATACAGTTTTAAAATATTTCAAAGATAGATTTGGTTTTGGAACAGAGAACCTTGAATTTAACGATGATTTAAGCTTATTAAACGAGCTAAAATCAGTGAACAATGGACAATTAGACGCACTTGAGGCGATAAAATATCTTACAATTGTTCCTGCTAAAATTTTAAGGCTAGACAATACCATTGGTAGTTTAGAAGCTAAAAAAGACGCTGACTTCAATGTGTTTAAGCTAAAAGATAATGAAGATTTCAGTGCTATTTTAAATAAAACAAATCCAGATTATGTTTATATTAAAGGTCAAAGAAAAGTACACTAAGGCCAATTGAGAAATAAATAAGAATTAAAAAAAGCGCTTAATATAAAGCGCTTTTAATTTATCTTTTTCATTAAATTATTAACCTGAAGTTCTTGTATAAAGAGTTAGTTTCATTTTTGTTACTAGAATCTTCTTGTCTTTTTCCCAAGGTGTCAATTCAAGCTCAGAGAAACTAGAAAGATGTTTTTCTTTTGCAATAGCTCTGTTAAAATCTTGAATTTCTTTATATGTTCCAACTACAGTCATATCAAGCGTACAAGCATTATAGCCACTTA
>CAYJMX010000151.1:0-4068 GCA_964371485.1 uncultured Gammaproteobacteria bacterium
TTCTTACAGATTGTGATAAAATTTTTTTATTATTAAAATCAAAATCTTTAGTATTAGCTTGATTGCTCGCATTTAGCCAAAAATTTTCGCTAAATTCAATGCCCTGCCTTGCTAACTGTTGAGTTTGAAATCCTGAGTAAGGGCTTAATACCAATTTTTTATATTCATCAACTCCAATAGCTTTACAAATTTTTGCTGCTTTGTCAAAATGGTCAAGCTCATGTCTAATTAATGCAGCGATTTGCTCTTTGGACAAGCTTGAAAGAAAGTCACTGTTAAAGTCTATACAGCCATCTATAAGGGAAAATTCTCCGCCAGAATTTTTAAAATTTTTACTAGAAATTGCTATTAAATCCGTATCATATCCCAGTTCTTTTAAAAATACATTTTTGATATCCTCTATAAGCGTAGGGCTTTCCGGCTTTAGTTCCTGTATTTGTCTTACTACTTGTTTATTTAAGTATTCGCCGTTTGAATCTACATATTTGGATGTTTTTTTTACAATATTATTTACGCCAAGGCAATCCAAAGTTTTTAAAAGGTCTTCAGATGCTCCCTTTTGCACATTTTCAATTGGCAAAGTTACATTTTGTGATACTTCAGATGATATTTTTTTGCCTACAGCTAATACTTGATTTATATTCATATAATAATAAAGTATTTTTGCGTTGTGAAATTGCCCGATTTTATCAACTTTTATGTAAATTTTTATAAAAAAAACAATATTGACAATCTTTAAAATTTAGAAGCGTTACACTGACATATTATAAAAATAAAAGGCATAGATTATGAAAATTCAAAATGCTTAGTAATTCTTAAACTCATTGCAAATCCTTCTGGGATCACAAGGAAAATTATAGGCGCATTTTCATACGTTTACAAGCAAGCTTGTAAAGTCCCGTCTGCGCAACCATATAAAACAAAAAAGTTTCAACAAAAAAGTTGGAACTTTTTTTATAGCAAAATACAAAACTTTATTTGTGCTATTATTTAATAACCCATAAGAATAGAAAGAAGTTTTGAAATGGCAAAATTTAGCATTGAAGATATAACTATAAAAAGAATTTTTCAAGACATGTTCAAATACTCGCCCTCAAAGCTATTTGGACTTTTTGGCAACGCCATTACTATTCCAATTTACACAAATTTATTAAGCCAAGAACAATACGGCCTATTCATCTTATCAACTGCCACTCTTAGCTTTTTATGCATATTATTTTCAGACTGGGTTGGATTAAGTGGTTTAAGATTTTACGCACAATTTAAGCTAAAAAACAAAGTTTCAGACTATCTATCAACAATAGTAATACTGCTTCTTTGCAATCTGGCCACAATGTTTGTATTTGCCCTCACATTTAGGGAGCAATTTTTCACCTATTTTAAAATACCAAGCAACGTGTTTTATGCAATCCTTATACTTATAATACCAGTAGCCATAAGGGCACTTTTATTCCAGATTTTAAGGGCACAAATTAAACCTATAGCTTTTACAATATCAACCATAATAAATCAAATAACGACAATACTATTTGCCGTATTAATCATCCAACATTTTAATCTAGGTGGGGTATCAATTCTAGTTGGTATGGGTATATCCATTGTTATGATTGATATTTTAATGATTATACAAAGTAAAATCTACAAAGAATTTAAATTTAAACAGATTAATTTCAAACATTTAAAGCCAATTTTTCATTACGGCTTACCAATTGCAGTGACTTCGCTTAGTTCTTGGCTTATAACTCAAGGGAACAAATTTATACTTCAATTCCTTGACGGCTCTAGTCAAGTTGGACTTGTAGGGGTGGCGTATAACCTTACTTTTTCAATACTTTTGACGCTTTTTTCAATCCTTACAATTGCCACTTTCCCAAGGCTTATCAATCTTTATGAAGAAAAATCTAGCGTAACGCCTGTGGTATCAAGAATGACTCACTATTTTTTAACAATTTCACTTCCAATAGTTGTTGCAATTTCGCTTTATTCGCACGATATGGTGCTTTTGATGGCTAACAAACGTTTTGAAAGCGCACATATCCTTATACCATTTTTAGCAGCGGCAGCATTTCTTTTAAGCTTAACCGAATACACGACATTTCAATATTATCTAAAGAAAAAAACTTATTACAACACAGCAATCAAGATTTTCAGTGGTATAACAGGCCTCGTGTTGGCGTATTTTGCAATTAAAGAGTATGGTTTAATTGGCGTTGGGATATCAACATTGCTTGCAAATCTTTTGTATTTCGCGCTTTCTGTGACTATTGTTTTACCTAAAATGAATATTAATTTTTCAATAGCAAAGCTTTCAATGCTAGCAATGAGTTTTATTCCTTCCTTAGCGCTTTATCAATATGTGTTTAAATCTTTTGATTCTCACGTTTTAATAAGATTTTTTAGTTTTATAACTTGCTATTATTTAGTTTATTATGGCTTACAAAAAGGTGCTAAAAAATTAAACATTATTCAATAAACAATTTAATTTAATCTCATATAAAAATCGGTGGACACAAATCACACCGATTTTTATTTATTCATTTAATGTATATTATTTTTTACTTATCGTTTTATCATTTTGTTTTTCAGCAAACATTTGCAGATACATTATCTTGTTAGCCAGTGACTCATCAAGATCAAGGAATTTAACCCCGATTACGCCATTGTCGCCAACCCTTCTTACTTCAAGCTCAACACGAGCCGAGATATCTTCAAGCGCTAGATTCATAAAGAATGTGTCGCCAACTTTCACGTCACCTTCAGTTTCAAGTTTCATACCGCCTCTTGAGATGTCGATGATTGATTTAACAACCAACATAGAGTCTTGTTCGCTTCTATTAGAAGCTTTAACAATTCCATCTTGTTTTGGCTGCTCTACATTAAATCTTATTGAATCCCTTGTAGTGTTTGTGTGAGTGTCTTTTTTAACATCATCAAACTCTGGAGTTGTTGTTGTTTTTTGAATTTTATCATCTTTATATGTCAACCTGAAGAAACTGTTCTCGTTCAGTGCTGTTACATACACTTCATATGGGTTATAGTGAACCGCAGGTGATCTTGAGATGATTTTGATGTAGTTGTTTAATATCAATGATAATGAACCTGTAAGCTCCGTATAGTATTGAGCAGTTACGTCTTGACCACTTACTTCATCAATATATCTTCTACCGTTATTATCAACAGCCACAAGCCATCTATATGTTCCGTTTGGACCATAAGAACCTTGTCCGCCTCTGTTACCGTTTCTAAATTCTCCATAATTTTTAGTAACAGAATCGTGAATTGTCATATTTAAATCCTTAGTATCAACATATGAGTCATTTGCAAACAAAGTGTTTATAAGCATTCCACGGTTATAGCCATCAGAATCAAACATATCCTTAGCATATTCATTTGAATTCAGTGATAATCTAACGTAGTCAGCCATATAGCCGTTATCTGAGAATTTGTGTTGGTTATTGAAGAATTCAAGAGTTTTAATTTGTTCAAAATAGTTGAAATTATCTCTTGTGTAAGACGGCACAATTCCCGCGATAGTATCTGCTCTTGAAGTTGAACCAACAAGCTTTTCAACTACACCCATTACAGAGAATGAAAGCATATCGCCATCACCATATGTAGTGAAACCATCGGCAGCATCTGGAACAAGCGCGTCAGTTTCTTCTAATCCAAGATGAACAATGCGTCCCGCCGTGCTATCTTCCACGATTTTATAGTGTCTACCTGGGTTTGTATATCCAGATGGGTTTTTAGTTGTAACTATATTAGACTTTGCAGCCTCAGCGGATGTAGCAATCACCTCATCTGCCATTAGTGAAATTTCAGAATATGTAACTATTCCATTTGGATCAACAACAGCGTGCAATCCTTCTCTGTTTTGAATAGCAAGGTTTGAATTCTTGTTATATCCTTTCACATACGCGTTATAGATGTCTAGCGTTGAATAGCCATCATCTGAAGCTATGCCATCACCGTCCTTATCCCTTGGGAAAGCATCAAATACATTGATTGCAACAGTTTCAGGCATACCGCCACCGTTTTCACCAAGTTTAATGCCATCGAGTGGATATA
>CAYJMX010000152.1:0-1182 GCA_964371485.1 uncultured Gammaproteobacteria bacterium
GATTTCAAAAAGAACCCCGATGGCTGTAAAATCATTATCGTTGTAGATAAATTGCTCACAGGATTTGATGCCCCAAGAAATAAATTTTTGTATTTAACAAAAGAGTTAAGGGAGCATACCTTATTACAGGCTATTGCTAGAGTAAATAGGGTTTTTAGTGGTGATGATAATAAAGAGATTAAAACTGAAGGGGCAATTATTGACTATTCTAAAAATGCCCAAAACCTAAAAGATGCACTTAGTTTATTTGCAGACTATGACCCAGAAGATATACAAAAGGCCTTGGTTGACACTGATGAAAAAATTGCTGAATTGAATTGCATTTATAGGAGGCTACATGATATTTTCAAAGCCGTAAAAAATGTTGATGATAACCAAGAGTACATTGATATTTTAGAAAATAGTGCCAAAACCCAAGACGAATTTAATAATTTGGTTTTAGATTTCATTAAATCTTTTGCCACTTGTACTGCACTATATAATTTTACTGAAAAATTTGATTCAAAAAAATTAGAAACGTATGAAAAAGATTTAAAGCGTTTTGTAGAGTTGAAAAAAATCACCTTGCTTATGCAGGCAAAAGTGGTGGATTTCTCAAAATATGAAGACCAGATAAGAAGGATTTTAGAGAAATACGTAACAGCAAAAGATGTTGAAATTTTATGTAAACCTATTTCTCTCTCTGATATCGATGAATTTAATGAATATATTGATAATGAAGAAAAAGGTCTTAGTGACAAGTCAAAAGCAGAGGCTATCGCAGCCCAAATTGAAAAAATTTCATCTGAAAGATATGCAGAGGATCCAGAATTTTATGGGAAATTTAGTGAAAAAATCAGAAGCTTAATTGAAGAGTTAAGAATTGCTAAAAAAGAAGACTTGAAAGAGCTTTTAAATCTCGCACACACTTATCAATCACAAGTTATTAATCACGAAGGAGATGACATACCTGAAGGTATTAAAAGTGATAAAAAATACCACACTTATTATAGAAACATAAAAAAAGAACTCGAAGCATATGGGCTATCTGATGACATTTTGATTGATACAACCAGACAAATATGTAAAATATTGGATGAAGAGAAAATAGTGGATTGGGATAAAAATATTGAAGTCGAACGAAGTGTAAAGATTCGTCTAGAAGACTTGTATTTTGAGGAATTGAAGCTAAAATTAACTACA
>CAYJMX010000152.1:1192-4014 GCA_964371485.1 uncultured Gammaproteobacteria bacterium
TCGAGAAAATTGCAAAAGAGAACTCTATTATGAGGCAAAGAAAAATAAAAACAATGAATAAATTTAAAAATAAAGATATCGAAATTGAATATAGATTAATAAAGCAAGAAAAAAAATCTTTAGCTGCAATAGTTATGCCCTCAAAAAACGTTGTGATAAAGGCACCTTTGTCAGCGAGTACCGATGCTATAAATGACTTTGTTTTCAAAAAAAGCGTATGGATATCTAAGCAGCAAGAATATTTTTCTCAATTTAACTATAAGCAAGCTGTCAAAAAATACATTTCGGGTGAAACGTTTTCATATTTGGGAAGAAAGTATAAATTACTTGTAGTTCAAGATAAATCTAGTGAAAAAATTATTTTGAACAAAGGATTATTGAAAGCTTATGTTTTAGATAAAAATGACAATATAAAAATAAAGATACTGATGGATAACTGGTATAACAATAAAATCAATGTGGTTTTTAATCAGTGCTTAATAGAGGTCTCTGAGTTATTTAATTACAATATTGTTTTTAATCTCAAAACTAGAAAATTAAATAAAAGATGGGGAAGTTTTTTCTCAAAAACAAATACGGTTGTTTTAAACCCTGAGCTCATTAAGGCCGATAAGAAATACATTAAATATGTAATCGCACATGAATTGTGTCATTATAAATTTAAAGAACATAATTCGAAATTTTATGATTTTTTAGATGGTAAAATGCAAAATTGGAAACAACTAAAAAACGAATTAGAAATCAAAATGTTAGGGTTCTAATCCAAAAAACAAAAATCAAGCTATACCTGCATCCCCATCTCAATCTCTATCGAAGCGATATGTACTTATAAGATATGTTATGTTTTTTTACGTTACAAGTTAAAGAAAGCTACTAAAACGCCAAAATAAATTACCACATAAATTGACATGAGTGAAAACTCTATTGAGATTGAGATTTTAAATTTAAACTAATTGGGCTCAACTTAACAATTGAGTTTAGTTTGAATGGTTTGTGGTAGAATAGTTGTGTTGGATTTTGTACATCAAAAATCCTCAAGAATGAGAGTTGAAAATTTTTCCCTTAAAAACAATGGAGAATATAAACATGGAAATTAAGAAATTATTATGTACCACACTTGCAGCGGGGTTGTTACTCTCGCAGAGCATGACGGGTCAAGCGTTGGCAATTGACACATACACTGCTTTAAGCACAGCAATTGCAGGTGGTACAACCCCAATCAACATCACAGGCAATATAGGTGAGGCAGGTGATAGTTGGACAAGCCAAATCCGTATTGGTACCGCAAACACGATAATTAACGGTAACAATTTTACTTTTGATGGTGGAAGTAATACACAAGGGTTAATTGTAAACATTGGCAGCACAGGAGTTGAATTCAACAACATCAACTTCAACAATTTTACTCATACAAGTTCAGGAACAACTACGGGTGGTGCAATTTATAATAGTGACACAATTACCTCAATAAGTGCTAATTTTACAGGCAACCATGCTAAATCTGGCACAGGTGTCGCTTATGGTGGTGCGATTTATAATAATTACACAATTAATAACATAACAAACGGCACATTTGTAAATAACTATGCTGAATCAACATCTGACAGGGCTCAAGGTGGTGCGATTTTTAATAATGGCACAATTGCCTCACTAAGTGCCAATTTTACAGGTAACTATGCTAAATCCGAAAGCAACGATGCTAATGACGGGGCTCGAGGTGGTGCTATTGTTAATAGTTCTGGTGAAACAATCGGTAACATTTTAAACAGTACATTCACCAATAATTTCGTTGAATCAACATCTGGCTATGCTCAAGGTGGTGCGATTTTTAATAATGGCACAATCACCTCAATAAGTGCTAATTTTACAGGCAACTATGCTAAATCTGGCACAGGTGACGTTTATGGTGGTGCGATTTATTCCAGTAGAGATTTAACCTTTACTGCAGATAATGCAAGTTATCAAATTTCTGGTAACTACACACAAGTTGGAAGTGCGGCTAAAGACTATAATGCCATCTATGTTACCAATGTAGGAAAGAATATTAATTTTAATTTGTCAAATGGTGGGTCATATACTCTTGATGATAATATAAGAGGGGGAGTGGCTTATAATGTTAATATCACAGGTAATAACAATGGGAATAATGTTTTAAACCTTAATAATACATTATATGATGCCACAGCTGTAAACTTAACAGATGCAACGCTTAATTTAGGCAAAACAACTCACGATTCAGAAGATTATTTTGGTAGTCTTGGCAATGCGCAACTTAACTTAACTGGCAATAGTGTGTTAAGCCTTAATTATAATATTACCTTCGAGGGTGCTGTAGAAGCCACTAGTTCAGCGCCTAAGCTTATTTTAAATGCTGGCTCTAGTGCAAAATTTTTATCTCTTAAAATAGATTCAATTACAATAGATGGCGTGCTTAGTACTTCTGAAAGCCGACTGTCTGGTAATTCTTTATTAACAACAACTGGTGTAAGTCAGGGGGTCAACCTAGATATTGAAAATGCAATTAATGACATTGTAACTAATCAAGGTGTGGGCGAATATTTTGTATATGAGCAAGATGGAGTGAAATGGCGCTTGTTTACCCTAACTAATGCTGCAAAAACAGCAATTAACACTGAGGTTTTCAAAGGTTATGATGTATTATTATCCACAAATGGAAATAACTTGACACTTACATATAAAGAATCCACTGATCGCCTGTGGAAAGTTTCTGATGACTTTGCAGTAACCGCACAAGCTGGTGCAGATCTTAGCGTGGTGCGTGGCGTTCATGACGGGACAGGAAAGATGGCGTCCTATGAGAT
>CAYJMX010000153.1:0-3918 GCA_964371485.1 uncultured Gammaproteobacteria bacterium
TAATTGAAGCTGTAGGCGCTAGTCACCTTGAAGAACAAGGCGTTAAGCTTTTTTCTTCTCATAATAAAATGGGTAAAATCGGCATAACTCCAAAAATAGTTCTCGATCATCTTATGCTGGGTAGAAGAATTGTTGATTATTTAAAAAATGAATTCAAGCCAGATCTGGTTCTGCTTGTGGATTATGGCGCTTTTAATTTGCAGATTTCAAAATTTCTAAAAAAAGAAAACTTTAAAGTTCACTACTTTATCCCGCCACAGGTTTGGGCATCAAGAAAGTGGAGATTAAAAACAATAAAGAAAAATATCGATAAAGTTTATACTATTTTTCCTTTTGAAAATAAGCTTTATGATGACGCTAACGTTAAATCTCAATATGTGGGGCACCCACTTAATTTTGAATTAGAACCTAAGGCGAATAGGGATGAATTTTTTGAAAAGCATAATTTAGATAAAAGTAAAAAACTTATTTCTATATTTTCTGGTTCAAGAATGTTTGAAATAAACTTTTTGCTTAAAATTTTCCTTAAAGCAGTAAAAATTATAGAAAAAAAATTGGACAATGTTCAATTTGTATTCTCGCACGCTCAAAATTTAAAAGACGACGCGTTTAGTGTTGAATACAAAACCATAAAAGGTGAAAATCAGGCTCTATTAAGCGTAAGTGATGCTTTAATTTTGGCGTCTGGCACAGTGGCACTTGAAGCTGGATTGTACAAAACTCCAATGATAATAGCATATAAGGGCCCTGCGTTATTTTATATGATATACCTTATTGTAAGAAGCATTAAAAAGGCGTGCTTGGTAAATATCATTACTCAAAAGGATGTTGTTAAAGAGTTTTTAATGTACGATGCTAAGGCTTCTAAAATAGCTGATGAAATCGTAAAATTAATTAAAAATAATGAATATAGAGAAAAGCAAATTGATGGATTTAAAGATTTATCTTCAATCTTGGGAGATAAAAATTGTGCTATTGAAGTTGCAAAAGATATAAATAATGAGTTAAATGGAGAGAATAATGGCTAATATAATTACTATTTCAAGAATATTGATGGCATTTATCGTAATCGCACTTTTGTTTGTTGATACTCAAGCGGCTGCTATAACAGCGTTTGTGATGACAATTTTAGTAATGTGGTTTGATGGTTTAGATGGATATGTTGCAAGAAAATTCAATGAAACATCTAAAATTGGCGCATTGCTTGATATTTTGGGCGATAGAATTGTTGAAAATGTTTTCTGGATAGCGTTTAGTACGCTTGGTTATATCAATGTTGCAGTTCCAATTATTGTTGTAGCGCGCGGAATAATCACGGATTCAATCCGCTCTTTAGCGCTTACTCAAGGCTATAGCGCATTTGGCGAAACTACAATGCAACAAAATAAGTTCGCAAAATTTATTGTAGCATCTAACTTTTCAAGATTCACATATGCTCTTTGTAAGGCTCTAGCGTTTGCATTCATTATTTTAGGTACAGTTGAATTTAAACACAATCAATTGATTTTTGATATCGGCGTTATTTGTACATATATTTCAGTAGTATTCTGTGTGGTGCGTGGTTTGCCTGTAATTATTGAAAGCAAAAGATTTTTTAAAGCAGACTAATGGTAGAGGTGGCAAAATATTTAAATATCGTACTTGTTGAGCCTGAAATTCCGCAAAATACGGGGAATATTTCTCGCCTGTGTGCTTGTATTGGCGCAAAGTTGTTTCTTGTGGGTAGACTTGGTTTTTCAATGTCTAGTAAATATTTAAAAAGATCAGGGTTAGATTATTGGGACAAGCTTGAAATAGAGCACGTTGTTGATTTTGAGGAGTTAGCTCAAAGGTTTAAAGAAAGTAATTTTTACTTTTTTACGACAAAAACTGATAAAAAATATAGCGATGTTGAGTTTAAATCTGGAGATTTTTTAGTATATGGTCCAGAAAGTAGAGGACTCAGTCAAGAAATTTTGTTAAAATATCAAAATAGCTTAGTTACAATACCTATGAAAAAAGAAACACGCAGTTTAAATTTATCCAATAGTGTAGCAATAGGTGCGTATGAGGCTATAAGGCAGTTTGGAGATATTTTAGAATAGATAGGTGTTAATATGGCAGAAACAAATGTTGCAATTACTCAGCTGACAAAAGAAATTGTTGTTAAATTCCTGCCAAAGCGTGTCCAGATCTCAAATAAGGGCACATACGGAAATGTTTTAAATATAGCAGGCTCTGTTCAATACCCAGGGGCGGCCTATTTGTCTTCAATTGCATCTTTAAAAATTGGCGCTGGCGCCTGCATGCTTGCAAGTTGTTCTGATGTTCTACCTGTAGTCGCTTCATATAGCCCTGATATTACATTTTTGGACCTTGGACAAAGTGACGCGGGCACTATTTTAAAGGATTCAAATAGATATTTAGACAGTATTATTAACCCACATGTTATATCTGTTGGTTGCGGCTTGTCGTTATATGGTCATATAAAGCACTTTATGCAAGTGTTTTTAAAAAATCACGTTAACTCTCAAATACCTATTATTATTGATGCTGATGCTATAAATGCTATTTCATTGATGAATAAAAAAATATTACCGCTCAATTCAATAATCACCCCTCACCCTCTTGAGTTGTCTAGATTGCTTGGTGTAAGTGTGGACGAGATTCAATCAAATCGTACTAAGTGGGCGTGGGAAGCAGCGAAAAAGTTTGATTGTATTGTGCTTTTAAAGGGGCATAATAGTATAATTGCCGTACCTAATGGCAAGATTTTTATTAACCCAACTGGTAACTCTGCCCTATCTAAGGCTGGTGCAGGCGATATCTTAACAGGTATGATAGCAGGGCTTTGTGCTCAAGGTGCAACGCTAGAAAATGCGGCGTGCTTAGCTGTGTATCTTCACGGGTTGTGTGGCGAAATTGCAAGCAAAACTCAAGGCGAGTACAGTGTGCTAGCTTCAAATTTAGTTAATGTTATACCTTTAGCTATAAAAGAAATTTTAAGTTAGTTATTTCTGCTTTAAAAATTTTTCTACTGTGGTGCCCATTTTCTCTTGCGATATTTTATAACATCCATCTTGTTTTATCACGGTAAAATATGCTTCAAGCCCGACTTTGTCTTTTCTTGGGTATCTAGTTGAACTGATAAGATAACAGCAGTCACATTTTGTTATTTTAATATCTTCATATCTATTTGTATAATTAACGGCGCGCGCAAGTTTTTGTCCCTTTTTAAGCTCTTTAATATATCTTTTAAAAGGTATTGTGACATCTTGCTTTGTACCATCTTTTTTGTGCACAGTTCTTATTATGGTGGCATTAGGGGTGTAGTAGTTTACAAGTTCTTTTGAATATGTGTTTGAAGCGATTACAAAGCAATTAAAAAACTCCTTAACTGAATCTATCTCATCAGCGAAACTTGCCAATGAGATAGATAAAATTGCTATTAATGATATTATTATTTTTTTAATCACTATTCAATTGTAAAATCAGGCGTTCCAAACATACCTTCGATTTCTTCTAAAATCGCAGATGGTTTTCTTGCTTGATTTTTTTGTTGTGCTCTTTTTAACTCTTCTTTTTCTTTTTCTTCTGAAGCGTTAATTAGGTGGTAATAACCAGTACCAGCAGGGATCAATCTACCGATAATTACGTTTTCTTTTAAGCCACGCAATAGGTCTTTTTTACCATCAACAGCTGCTTCTGTAAGAATTCTTGTTGTTTCTTGGAATGAAGCTGCAGATATGAAGCTTTCAGTGTTAAGTGAAGCTTTTGTGATACCTAGCAATAATGACTCGTAAGTTGCTTTTGCTTCTGCATCTTCAATTAAAGCGTTTTGTGCTTCAATTTCTTTTAACTCAACAAGTTCACCTGGAAGAAGTTTTGTGCTTCCAGAATCAACAACTTTTACCTTTTTAATCATTTGGCGAACAATAA